>NZ_JBFTQB010000011.1:0-40618 GCF_056398785.1 Paenibacillus sp. 01T422
TTTCCGATAGTTATCCCAGTCTTATAGGCAGGTTACCTACGTGTTACTCACCCGTCCGCCGCTAAGCACCGAAGTGCTCCGCTCGACTTGCATGTATTAGGCACGCCGCCAGCGTTCGTCCTGAGCCAGGATCAAACTCTCCATAATAGAAAAGCTTAATTGTACTCATTGACTTGCTAGCGAGATTTTGCAATCTCATTCAGTCGCTTACGCGACTGATTTTGCTGATTTACTTCATCTATTTGTTCAGTTTTCAAAGAGCTTTATTGCGTTACCGTTTAAAGCGTTAATGTGTCGCTCTTGCGGTGACAAGAACATATATTATCAGGTTTCAAAACCAATTGCAAGCATCTTTTTACATCCATTATCTTACAGCTTCGAAACCCTTGATTCTACTGTGTCTAGGCGCCAGATATGCTGTTTCCCATTCAAATGGACACCACCAATCCAATCGTCAATGCCATTCAACGCGATGTGGTCTTCTTTACCCGTGAGAACTAGTTTACCCGTATTGGTTAATCTTACTCGCCAATTCTCGAAGTGATCGRGTAAGGACTCACCGTATTTCGGGAATCTGTCTCCACCAGTAAGGGAGATTAATGGATGAGCACATAACTGGAGCTTCTCTAATAAACCCCAGAACTGCAAATCTCCTAAGCCATAGTCGCTGGCTTTCTCGCTTACATGTTGAAATAGCGAGTAAAGCGAACCCTCACTACGATCAATTTCCTCAAGAGTGAGCTGCTCCAGGCTGCTCAAACCATTTTGCATAGATGGATAACGATCTAAATTAGCCTCTAGTGCCCTTTTAAGAAAAGAAAGCTCTGACAAGTCCTCCTCCATTAAAGCTGCCAAAGACAACGGCTCAGAGTTCGAATAAGCACTCCATACCTTAGCGGCAATATTAAACTGCCCCTCTGTTACTGGCGACACCTCGCTGTAGAGTTGAGTAATTTGATGTTCGATAGTTTGATCATACTGGATAAGCGATAATCGATCTGGCCCAATATGCAGTGCAGATAGTCGCGTTAGCAAATAGCAGAGCATCAATTGGTCAAATAGATCCTGATCAAACCACAGGACAATTTCGCGAGCCTCTCTTGACAGCATTGCCAATTGCTCTTCTTGATGAAGCGTGTTGGACGTAAACATATCTTCTGGGATCCCATGTTTTCCAAACATATAGGAGGCCCTGCCTGATAAAAGGACGCTGTCCGACATCTGCATGCCAATAGGTCCTTCATATAAAGACTCGCGCCACACCAGTATTTCGCCATCTATGCTCGACTTACGCAGTTTATCTCCAAAAGCGTCTCCGTTCACAATATGCAGCTTACTTAGCATGGCGCAACCCTCTTTTCAAAAATTTAAAATTAACCTTCACCCAACAGCTGCAAAAGTTCCTGTTCATCCTCAATAATCCGAATGCCAAGCTCCTGTGCTTTGGTCAACTTGCTTCCGGCGCTCTCCCCTGCAATAACGATGTCCGTTTTCTTAGAAACGCTGCCGGTGATTTTGGCACCAAGCGCTTCAAGCTTCTTGGCGCACTCGTCACGCCCCATGGTAGAAAGCGTACCAGTGAGAACAACCGTTTTGCCAAAGAACGGGCTATCCGGGCTTGCCAACACAACCGCAGGCTCTTCCGCAATAGGATTGACGCCAGCGGCCAACATGCGCTCAATACTGGATACCATCACAGGGTCACGAAAGAACGAGTAAATGCTCTCAGCGACAATGCCGCCCACATCCGGGAGGGCGATGAGCTCCTCAGGTGTTGCCGCCATGATTTTGGGCAGGCTGCGGTAATAATCCGCCAGTACTTTCGTTGTCGTTTTGCCGGAGTTGGGGATGCCTAACGCATATAGGAACGACGCCAGGTCTCGGGATTTACTTTTCTCGAGAGCGCTCAGCAGGTTGTTGACCTTCTTCTCTCCGAAGCGGTCAAGCTTCACGAGATCATCGAACTGCAGCGTGTAGAGATCCGCAGGATCATTGACGCCAAGCTCTTGGTGCAACTGCGAAGCCGTCATCTCGCTGAAGAACTCTATGTCCATAGCATCGCGCGAAGCAAAATGCGACATACGTCCAACGAGCTGCGGACTACAGCCAAGCCGATTCAAGCAGAATAGATGCGCGCCACGCATCTCAAGCTCACTGCCGCAGGAAGGACAATGCGTCGGAGCGACGATTTCCTCGCCGTCATTCTCCTCGGTCACTTTGCCGAGAATTTCGGGAATGACGTCATTGGAGCGACGAATGTAGACGAGGCTGCCCAAGGCGTGCTTGAGGTTCTTGCGTTCGATGTCGCCAACATTGTTCAACGTACAGTTCTGTACGGTAACGCCAGCGAGATCTACGGCTTCTACGCGAGCTAACGGCGTAATTTTGCCGGTGCGGCCTACTTCCCAGGATACGCTTTGGAGGATCGTTGTTGCTTCTTCCGCCTCGAACTTGTACGCGATAGCCCAACGAGGGAACTTCTCCGTATACCCCAACACTTCCCGTGTGCGCATGTCCGTAAGCTTCACGACGCTACCGTCGATGAGGAAATCAAAACCTGAACGCTCTTCTGCGATCCGTTCCAGCTCTGCGCTTACTTCTTCAATTGTATTGAAATAACGTGTACGGTTGCTGATTTTGAAGTGATTATCCCTTAGAAACTGAACCATATCCGCATGGTTTGCAAATTGGATATTGTCCGAATAACCTACATTATAGAAAAAAGCGTTCAGCTTACGTTCTGCGGTTACTTTAGGATTCAAGTTGCGGAGCGCTCCGGCGGCTGCATTTCGAGCGTTTTTGAGCGGCTCTGCGGCAGTCTGATTGTACGCTTCAAGGACAGACAGGAACATCATKCCTTCACCCTGCACCTCAATCGTCCCCTGATCATACGGGATTTCGAGCGGGATAGATTTAATCGTCTTGATCTGCGCTAAAATCCCTTCTCCTACGGTACCATTCCCACGTGTGGAGGCTTGTTTAAGCTGTCCTGCTTCATAAGTAAGGTTGAGCGTAAGCCCATCAAACTTTAATTCCACTACATAGGTAGGGTCAGGCAGAGGGGTTTCCGGATTCTTGCCGTTATAGTCGGCAATCAGTTTAAGTACGCGTGTATGCCAGGTTTGCAGATCCTCGGCATTTTGCGCTTTGTCCAAGCTCCATAGACGGGCTAGATGACGGTGCGGGTCAAAACCTTTCAGGATGGCGGCGCCTACACGCTGGGTCGGGGAAGAAGGCAGGATGGTTCCTGTCTCCTTCTCCAGCAATGCTAATCTATCATATAAAGCGTCCCACTCGGTATCCGAAATCGTCGGCTGATCGAGCGTGTAGTAATTATGATTGTGTTTGTTTATTTCTTGGATGAGGGTTTTCATTGCCGCGATGGCATCTGTCATTACGGGCTCTTCCTCTCTAATGGGAAATAGGTAATCCAAGGCTGATCTTCTATCCAACCCTTATATTTTGGTGATAGGGGCGAATTTCGCCAACAGGCGCTTCAAACCATTAGGCGCCGGAAAAGCAATTTGCAGCTCGGTGTCATCACCCGAGCCTTTCACGGACACAACGGTGCCGACGCCCCACTTGCCATGCGACACTTTGTCGCTGGCTTTGTAGTCCGGCACCGCGCCGCCTGCAACCGGCTGCGGAGCCCGGAATGCAGGCGGCTTCGCAGCCGCCGCAGGGCTTGGCGCAGCTGCGCCGGCACTTGGCCGTCCGAATGAGGAYGGCGTGCCCCAGGTAGACGAGCCCGTGGAACCGCGGCTCGTCTGGGAGGCGGCAGCGCTGCCGCCTCCGCTGCTGCCCCACGAGCTGGTGCGGCCAGCTCGGGAGAAGCCTCCGCCGATGGAGCCTCCCATCGAGACTTTCTCCAGGAGTTCCGGCGGAATCTCCTGGAGGAATCGCGATGGCGCGTTAGCGGCGGTGCGGCCAAAGAGCGTGCGCATGCGCGCGCACGTGAGGAACAGCTCTTCCTCGGCGCGCGTGATGCCGACATAGGCCAAACGGCGCTCCTCTTCGAGCTCTTCGTTGTCCGCAAAAGCCCGGCTGTGCGGGAAGACGCCTTCTTCCATCCCGATGATGAAAACAACCGGGAATTCCAGACCTTTGGCGCTGTGCATCGTCATTAATACGACAGCGTCTTGTTCTTCCTCTGGTTGGTCTTTATCCAAAGTATCGATATCGGCGATAAGCGCCAAATCGGTCAGGAACGAGATGAGGGACTTGTCCTCGTTGCGTTTCTCAAAGTCCATGGTCACGGACAGGAACTCTTCAATATTTTCGAGACGAGCTTTGGATTCAATCGTATTCTCTCGCTGCATCTCCAAACGGTACTGGGATAGTTCGAGCACTTTCTCGGTAAGTTCCGTCACGGATAAGTATTCAACCATCCGGTTCAGATTATCGATCATCTCACGGAAATCAGCCAACGCATGCTTCGCTTTGGAATTAATCTCCAGAACATCGATTTCCTCCAGCATGGCAAATAACGAAATACCGCGGCGTCCCGCCATCTCCGCAACTTTGTCCATCGTGGTGCCGCCGATGCCCCTCTTCGGAACGTTGACGACTCGATTCAAGCTAATATCATCGTTCGGATTGGAAATCAGTCGCAGGTAAGCCAAAATATCTTTGATCTCTTTACGATCGTAGAACTTCACGCCGCCAACAATCGTATACGAAATGTCGGACTTAATGAGAATCTCCTCTATCACCCGTGATTGCGCATTCGTCCGGTAGAGAATGGCATGATCCGCGAACTTTTTACCCTTGGATTTGTTTTTGTTAATTTCACTTGTAATGAAATAGCCTTCTTCATGCTCCGTGTCAGCTTGGAATAGCTTGATGCCTACGCCGCCCTCTTTATCTGTCCACAGATTCTTGGGCTTACGGCCCGTATTATTGCCAATAACTTTATTCGCTGCCGTCAAAATATTCGAAGTGGAGCGATAATTTTGCTCTAATAAAATGGACGTAGCGTCTGGATAATCTTTTTCAAAATTGAGGATATTCGTAATATCCGCGCCGCGCCAACGGTAGATGGACTGATCGCTGTCCCCTACAACACAAATACGCTTATGTTTGGCTGCAATCATTTGACACAGCATATACTGCGCCCTATTCGTATCTTGATACTCATCGACGTGAATATATTGAAATTTGTTTTGGTAGTAATCCAGAACTTCTGGTACTTCGTTAAACAAATGAATGGTTGCCATAATCAGATCATCGAAATCCAGGGAGTTGTTGCTTCTCAGCTTTTTTTGGTAGAGCGTATAAATTTTTGAGGTCAGTCCGTCGAAGTAGTCACCGATTTTGTCTTCAAATTGTTTAGGAGAAATAAGTTCGTTTTTGGCAGTAGAAATTGCCGCTTGAAACGTTTTGGGCTCAAACTTCTTTGTATCGATGTTGAGTTCCTTGCAGCAAGTTTTAATCACAGAGAGTTGGTCACCTGAATCTAAAATCGTAAAATTCGAGGTAAAACCAATTCGCGTAATATCTCTGCGCAGCATACGCACACACATGGAGTGAAACGTGGAAACCCAAATATCGTTCCCGCTCCCGCCGACCAGCTTGCCAACACGCTCTTGCATCTCGCGCGCTGCCTTATTCGTAAATGTTAATGCTAGAATGCTCCATGGCGCCGCTCTGCGCGTGCCGATCAGATAAGCAATCCGATGCGTGAGCACGCGCGTCTTCCCACTTCCCGCTCCAGCCATAATCAAAAGTGGACCGTCAACCGCTTCGACCGCTTTTCGCTGCTGGGGATTCAATCTTTTAATCGCATCTAAGATATTGACTGTCTCGTTCATTAGGTTACCTTCCTGTTCTATCAAAATTCACGTTCACCGTCTGAAGCGCCTGCTCCAGATCACTATAGATGATGTTGCCAACGACAATGGTATCTGCAACTTCCGCCGCTTGCTGCGCTTTGGCCAAGCTATCGATGCCGCCTCCATAAAATAAACGGGCATTCTCCAGAACTTGCCGCGTCCTCCGCACCAGCTCCATATCGCCGAACACACCGCTGTATTCCAAATATACAATTGGCATGTTGAATAACTTGTCCGCCATGCGCGCGTAAGCCGCAACATCTTTGGCATCCAAGTTCGCACGAGCTTTCGTCAGCTTCGCCGCCGCAGCCTCGCTGTTGAGAATCACGTAGCCTTCCGCTACAATTTCATCCCAATTCAGCAGGGAACCATATTCCTTCAACGCTTCATGATGCTGCCCGACGATCCAATTCGGATCTTCCGCATTGAGCACAACGGGAATGAAAAAGAGATCGAACCCAGGGACGATAGCCTCTTGGCTAGAAATTTCAAGTACACACGGCAATTCATACTGACGAATCCGGGCCATGAGGTCTACGGTATTATCAAATGTTACGCCCGTTGAACCTCCAACCATAATTGCATCCGTTCCCGACTGACAAATGAGATCAAGCGTCTCATCGGATATGTCGCGATCCGGGTCCAGCTTAAAAACATGTTTCCACTTCCGTATATCGACGATCAATTGTTTCCCTCCGATTAGGCGGCAATACTGCCATACTATCAACAGTCTATGCTACCCATTCGGGTGTGTCAAATGACAAAAGACGGGCTATTTGCCCGTCTTTTCAAAGAATATGCTTGCAGCATGTTCCGATCTTCACCCGAGCTTGTTTTCCGCCCGAATACGCACAAATGTTCTTACTTATTTCACTTCAATATTAAGAATTTTCTCAACATTGAGGTCTTTGTGGTCATTTTGCTGAAGCTCAAGGCGGATCTCGTGTTTACCAGTAGCTAAATTATTCAGCGTTAACGGACCCGTTTTACCGATCATTGCCTTTTGCTTGCCATCAACGTACAGATGCAGATGTCCTTGCCCTTGCACATTCGCTTTATCCATACTGTCGGCTGATAATTGGAAATTCGTTGTCTCGTACGTAATTGTTACATTTCTGCCATCCACTTTAGAAACTTGTGCGTCAATGGCTGGTTTAGCGCCTGAAGCTACCGTTTTTACGCTGCTGCCTGCTACTGTTGTCGCTACCTTGGGGCCTGCACCAGTTGAACTAATGACTTCCTCTTTAGAACCGCATGCAGTTGTAACTGCTCCAAGTAACATTAAAGTCGCTGCGCCGTAAATCCATGTTTTTTTCATCAGCTCTACTCCCTTTTCCCATAAGTTTGGACATCCTTGTTCCTTATATATGTGTGACAAGCTGGTTCCATACCAGGATTATGAGAAAAGTGGGACAAATTTAATAAAAATAATTTCGATGCAGAAAAAACGAAGACGCCCTAAGCTAAGCGCTGTGGACGTCTTCTGTCTTTTGAGATGAGTAGTAGTAGGTTAAAAACTATATTTGCTTCCCTCATGCTGTTTGTTCATGTAGGAGTTCTCACCTGTATCATTAGAGGATTGGCGGGAAGCGATGCTTGAATTAGCCGAATTGCCCGTCATACCAGCATTGTCTGATGCCCCGTAAGCGGATGATGCCGCATAGTTCTGGGAGTAGCCATTGCTCGTTTGGCCGTAACCTTGCGCTTGATTGTTGTGAACGGCATTCGGATATTGAGACGTATTTATCATAGGTTGGATTGGCGCTTGATGTTGATGTAAGCTCGAGATTGGATTGTGCTGCTGCTGTTGTGTTTGCTGGTGCTGATTTTGGGAGTACTGCTGCTGCTGTTGCGAAGTCGCCATCGGCTCCTGTTGTTGGTAGCTCGTCGACGGTGCATGGCTTATATTTTGCTGCACGAAGGACTGCAGCTGCGCTGCGGTCTGGCTTTGCTTCTGCAACTCCTGTTGGATTTCCTGCTGGTCAGCCGGTTGAACCTCATAATAACCTAGCTTCTGGATTTCTTGAAATAAAGTCGCATGACATTGAAGTGTCTTAGACAGCAAGGTTTGAAATGTCTGTTTAATTTGGGGATTAACAGCCTCAGTTACCGCTGTTGTGTACTCCCCTGCACTCCGTTTCAGCTCGGATAGAACCAAATTAGCAAGGTCCTGCTCTTGCAAGCGTACCTGTTGCTGTTGCTGCTGCTGTTGTTGTTGATAGGGATTTTGTTGATACATGCTTCTTGCACCTCCTCTATGTATGTGTTAGTGGGTCAAGCCTGATTGCTGCTGCAGCGTGTTGATGAGGATGCTGACGCTTTGGAGCCGTTCCTGCGATAGCTGGGACATGGTTTGCTTCAATGATGGACTTTGGCTGCCAACAGAAGCGTGTACACAAAGCTTTGCTAACAAATCCTCGTTCTTCAGCGTATCCGAAAGGTACGAGAGCTCCTTGCCGGTAATGGTTTGGTTCCCTTGATTGTTGTACATGTGAATGTTACCCTCCTTTCCATTCCTTCTTTGTAGGTTTCCCAAAATTTGCCGATTTATGTCATTTGGTAAAAAAACCTTTTTTGTAACACCGAGCCGCCGCCGGGTGTGGGGCCCTTCTTCTGATGAAGTTCTATGAGCGAGGAGCATTCACTCGAAAAATGGATATCCCATTGGATGAATTCCAATGAAAATACCTTTAAAAGGCATATATTCTACTTTTCATTGGATGAATTCCAATAAACCGCATTAAATTTGACGTTTTAGGGGCCAAATTCGTCTATGCCATTGGAATTACTCCAATGAACTTAAACATTCAACCATCAAAACAACCTCTTCGTTGGATTACCTCCAATGAAAAAAAGCCCCGGCACAGCACATGGCTGTCAGGGGCTTCCTCCTATGACGCAGGCTGCGCCGGCTTGTCGGCATACGCATCTGCCAGTTTCTGTATGTCTGCCGCCGCAAGCTGGTAGGACCAAGTCCCACCTTGCTTAGCTAGCCAGACTTGATCTTGACTCACCTTACCTTCATAAACCTCGGTAACGTCTTTGCCGTCTACGGACAAACCAAGCTCGACTTTGAACTCGCCGCCTGCCGTCGGCTTCTGAGCGAGCGGCTGCGGCAGCTCCGTGCTGTGCAGGAAGACCAGCTCATCCAGCAAAGGACTCGCATCCGCGCCCTTCAGCTCCTTATCGCCAAGCTTCCAGTTCGCTTCAGCGGCAACTTTGTCCTTGTCCGTTTTGGCAAGTGTCCAGGTCTGACCCTTCCACGTGACCTTCACCGATTGAACCTTGTCATTCTCGATCTTGAATGGGCTTGTGTCGGCAAAGTCGACCGGAGCCTTGTTCAGCGAAGACAACGATTGATCACTGACTYGGTACACAGCCGGAGAACCTTCCACCTGAACGTAGGAGAACCCTTCAATCGGAAGAGCAGTTCCGACCAGAAGCCCCTTCTTGGAGCCATCTTTCATCGTGACTTCATACGTGCCAACAGGCTTATCCAAGCCGTAATTGGCTAAATTGCTCGCTTGCTCTTCCACAACMTTGGTAGAGGTAACTAAGCCGATAGCATCTAACCACGAATCTACCTGATTCGTATTCATTGGCGCCGCAGCCGGCGTTTTCATCTCCCAGCCACTGTCCGTGCGGTTCAGATCAATCTGCTGCTCTTCGGTTTTCACCGCAAGCGACTGGACGTCTTCTTGTTTTAAGGTGAGAAGGGTTTTCGGTTCTTCTTTTTTCTCTTGAAAGAAGTCTTTGCTCGAAGCGTACCAGAAACCGCCGATACAAATAACCACTAACAGAATCGTAGGAATAAACCGTTTCATCCTCTTCTCCTCCTCCACCAGATCAAGCCGCCGATGACTAAGAACAAGAGCGGTAAGAACACGATCGTGATTAAGAAAATCGTATTTGCCTGGCTAGGCGTAATCATCGCTTGCTGGAACGCATCTCCTTGACGCGGACGAATCGTAATTTGATCCTTCTGTTCCTGCAGCCAGCCAATACTGTTCATCGCAAAATCTTTGTTTCCTTGGTTCTGAATATCCTGATCCAGCACGAACGTCGAACCACCCAGAATAACAGCCTTAGGCTTGTTATCTTTGTTCGAAATCGCATAACCCAAATTCAGAGGGCCTTTGACATCCGTCGCATCCTGTTTGGTTTTGGACTGTGCCAGGAGGTTAATGTCGGTTTCACCGTAAGCTTTGTCAGTCGTCTTCAAAAGCAGGGATTGCGTGTAATCCGGCGCACTTTCATCTGCATTCAAACTAACCGCCAGCGACAGCATCGTAACAAGATTATTGCTGGAAAGCTTATTGGTAATGTCGTGAGAACCGTAATCCGGAATGATCGTTAAAGGGTCGTAAAGCGATGTTTGTTTGGGTTCAATCGCAATCGCGTGTTGATCCTGGATACCATACGTTTTCATGATGGCATCGATATTTTTCCACTTGGTCGCCATATCTTTATCAAAGCCCAGCGCCATGTAGATTTTACCTTTATCCTTCAAATAAGCCTTAATCAGTTCAGCTTCTTTGTCGTTCAAATCGTTCTGCGGACCTAGCAGCATCAGCATCTGCGCATCGTCGGGTATTTTACCCTCAACGTAAAGATTAAGATCCTTCACCGTGTAATTTGCGGCTTCCAGACTGCTTTTCAAAATTGTCATTGCATTCAGCGGATACTCTTGATGACCAGAAAGCATGTACACCGTGTGTTTCTCCGTAGATGTTAAGCTCGTAATGGCTTGCGTGAACTTCTCTTCCCCTGAAAACGTGTAAGATCCGTCCTGCTGACCCACGAACAACTCGTAGAAATTCACATTCTGCTTCTTGGTGCCCATTTCAAAAACGAGCGTGCCGCCTTGATCCACGCCATACTGCTTAGCCATAGACGGCTGTTTCAGCATATCGTATTCGTCGTACGTAATTTTGCCGCTTTGCTTCTTATACTCTTGAATCATATCCGTAACCTGGCGCGTCACGAATTCATTGTTGTCACCACTATTTGTAAAAGCAGTAATATGGATATCTTGATTTAAACTTTTAAGCGTGTTGACCGTTTGCTCCGATAGCGTAAAATTCTTGTTTTTCGTCAAATCGACCTGAAAGCCTTTCAGCGAGTGAAGGAAAATGGTCAGAATGATGAAAATACCGATCACCGCGATGGATAAAACTGTCGCATTCGTTCCTCGTATCCACTTGTTCATCCCACTCACCTCCAACGCTTTCTTTCAAGGACTTGTATGCTAAGAACGAGAAAAACTGCTGTTAATGTGACATAAAAGAGGATGTCTCCGCCATGTAGAACGCCTTTTTGCAAATTCGACAAATGGCTCGTCAATGAGAATTGACCGACATAATCTTTCAGTTTGCCTGTCATGCTGGAGCTCACCCAATCAAGCAGCCACAGCAGCAGCAAAATCACAAAACCAGTAATACCAGCAACCATCTGGTTGTTAGAAAGGCTTGATGCGAACAAGCCGATAGCCATCATCGCGCAGCCTAGCAGGAACATGCTTAGATAGGACAGCCATAACACAGGCTTATCCATTTCGCCGAAAGCAGACATGATGAGCGGATAAATCAAGGAAATAGCCACAAGTCCTACCTGTACGATCAAAGTGGACAAATATTTGCCCATCACAATTTCACCGATGCCGGCAGGCGATGTAAGCAACAGCTCATCCGTGCCTTGGCGGAATTCATCCGCGATCAGACGCATCGTCAATAATGGGATAATAAACAGATAGATAAACGAGGTATTGCCTACCACGGAACGCGCATCAATGATCGGCGGCTGGCCGCTTACAAAATTGATATAGAAGAAGAAACTAGACAGCAGCACGTAGAAAGCGAAGGCTACATACGCAACTGGCGAAAAGAAATACATTTGCAGCTCTTTCGAGCAGATCGCCCAGATTTTACGCATCGTTGTCTTCCTCCTCTTCCGATTTGCTGTCCGCTTCGGCAGGCTCGTCCGTTGTCAACTTGAGGAAGATATCCTCCAGGCTGAGGCTTTCCCGCTTCATCTCGAGAATCGGGTATCCTGCACCTGCTAGGCGGAAGAACAGATCCTCACGGATATCCGAGCGATCCGCAGAGGTGACGAGCAGCTTCACGGACTCCGCTTCCTTGACGGCGGCAGCAGGAGTTTCTTCAGCTGCAGGCACTGCGGACGAAGCTACAGGAGGAGCTGGAACATCGAGCTCCTTAACGTCAGCAACCGTATCCAGGCTGCGCAGCTCGGTCAAGATCCGCTCGCGAGGTCCCTTGACCTCGAGCGACACTTCGAACGTCTCGCCCATCGTGCGGCCGAGATGCTCAGGACGCTCGTCGAGCACGACGCGGCCTTGGTTAATAATGAGAACGCGGTTACATATCGCGTTAATTTCTGGCAAAATGTGCGTGCTCAGCAGCACCGTGTGGTTCTCGCCCAGCTCATGAATCAGCTGGCGGATTTCGATGATCTGCTTCGGATCAAGGCCTGACGTAGGCTCGTCCAGAATAAGCAGATCCGGTTGGTGCAGAATCGCTTGTGCAAGGCCCAAGCGCTGTTTGTAGCCTTTGGACAGAGAGCGGATAATCTGCTTCTCGCGACCTTGCAGACCGAGCTTGTCGATGGCTTCGCCGACTCGCAGCTTCTGCTCCCGTGCCGGCACATCGCGAAGATTCGCGATAAAGCGCAGGTACGACTGCACCGTCATTTCCGGATAAAGCGGTGGCGTTTCCGGCAAATAGCCGATTTTGCGGCGTGCTTTCTTCGGGTTGTCCGCCATGGAGTGGCCATCCACCAGGATTTGGCCGTGCGTCGGATTCAAGTAACCCGTGATCATGCGCATTGTCGTTGTTTTGCCAGCACCATTGGGCCCTAAAAAGCCGACGATTTCGCCGCGCTGCATCGAGAAGTCGATGTTATGTACGCCGCGATCGTTTTCGTACAGCTTGCTGACTTGTTTGACCTCAAGCATCCAAGATCCCCCATTCATTCTTTCGTTCATAGTAACCATCATCACTATACCCGTGGAACAATAAACCAACCTTAAGCAAATCTGAAAAATACATTAAAAAATTGTGTCCAAATTGTGAACACAATAAGCCTCATGTGTCAGAAGTTTGCGTGGAGTGTGGGGAATGGTTGAAGAGGGCTGCGTTTGGAACTATAGTCCGCTATTTTCGGGATATGCGGGATTTCGCGAGGTTAGGGGGAACTACAGGGTCTTATATCTTGCAAGCAGGCGAGATTTGAGCACACAGCAAGGAAATAGAGGATCATAGTTCCCCCTAACCGGACTAATGCGCTATTTTCCGCAAAATAGCGGCCTGTAGTTCCTCCCTCCGCGCAACCACACCATCTGCGAAACGAAAAAAACCACAGACGACAAGGCGTCTGCGGTTTTTTCAATAACGATATCCAATCTCTACTTCACCAATTGTCCGCGAGTTACGCCCAACTGATTGGTAGCTTTCAGAGAACGCCACACTTGCGTCCCACTGATTTCACCATTAATCGCACGGCGGTACAAGCTCAGAATCTCGTGCACCTTATCCGGCGTCTCTTCAAGGAACTCTACGCGGAAGGAGCGGATGCCCAAATCCATGAAGTGGTTCAAATATTCAGCACCCGATTGATCCACAGCATTATAAACCGTGTTACGGCAGCCTTCATCGACACGCACGGGGTGTGACATACCTACCCGATCCTGCAAGGACACATGGTGATCTTCACAAGGACGACCACAGTTCGTGAAGTCTGTGCCTTCGCTCAAGAACGTACAGTACACGCAGTGCTCCGTATGGAACATCGGCATGTGCTGATGGATGACAACTTCCAGCTTGGAAGTTTCAGCGCGGCCAAGCAGATCGACCATCTGCTGAATGTTTAGATCGTAAGACGGCGTAACTTTCGACAGACCTGCTTCTAAGAATAAGGAAGCTGTTTTGTGGTTGGCTATATTTAAGGAAAAATCGCCGATTAGTTGAGGCTTAGGTCCATTCGGATGCTCCAGCTGATGCTTCAAGAAGAAGTAAGCAGCACCTGTATTCCGAATTAGCACAGCATCAGGGTTCAGCTTTAAGATATTGTTAAAATAGCCCGTTTCCCCAGGCATATGAATTCTCGGCGTAGCCAAGGCAATTTTGCGCCCGGCAGCATGCACCGCTTCAACAGCAGCAGGGAACTGCTTAATAAATTCAAAATCAGCATAAATCATTTGAACGTCGTCTTTTTCGAGGACGGCCTTCACTTGATCCAAGTTACGGCAGAGTGCAGTAAGGTGCACCGCGCTGCGATCCGCCAACGACAGCGCAGGCGCTTGCCCAGCGGTTTGACGCTCAGCAACAGGCTGCGGCACATCGTCATAGACGCCAATCTCGCGTTTCATATACGCACGCGGCTTCTGACGCTCGTCTTCCATGAGCTCTACTGCGCTGCGGCGCATTGCGTTAAGCTCGCGCATCGGTACGATGAGCTCGCCGTTCAACTGGACGTCAAGATCGCTAAGCGCATAGATCGTACCGCCTAGACGGCCAAACTGATCAGCGAACAGCTGCTCATCCATTGGTCTTTTCTCCGCAGAAACAAGCGGAAGTTCGGACTGTACGAAGACGGTATGGCCGCCTTGCACATCGGTCCACCAGCTTTTGAGCGGCTCGCCCGCAGCGCCGGTAATCTTGATGCTAACCGGGAATGTCCGGTAAGGCTTATCGGTCTCGAACGTCTGACGCAGACGTTTGTCCAGATGCGGATCGTTCGTCTTCCAGATCCGATCCCCAACATGCAAGCGGCTCAGGTCCACATCATTGCGTCCCGCAATGATCTCGATAATGCCGCCCTCGGCTTCGCCTTCGATTTTCTCGCCTTTGCGGCGCAAATCGTAGATACGGCCGCCTTCTTCCTTCTTCGTCGGATCTCCGGCGTCGAAAACAATCCCATCCCCGCGCTTGATCGGCGCTTCAAGCTCACAAACCACACCGTCGCGCAAAATCTGTTTCACGCGGCCCACGAACACCCCACGGCTCTTCGGAAATGTTCCGTCGACGAGCTGTTTATTGTTGGTTCCGTTCAAGAAACCAACCGTAAAGCCACGCGAGAAGCTTTGTTGCAGCTCGCGAACTTCCTCTTTCGACGGACGAGCATCCTCGCCATCAAAATAACGGTCAATCGCCTTGCGGTACTTACTTACGACGTTAGCCACGTATTCAGGGGTTTTCAAACGCCCTTCAATTTTGAAGGAGCACACACCTGCTTCGATCAACTCAGGCACAATTTCAATGGCCGCCAAATCTTTCGGCGACAGCAAATACGCCACGTCACCCATCGGCTTTTGCACACCATCGATCATCAAATCATACGGCAAACGGCATGCTTGCGCGCACTCCCCGCGGTTAGCCGAACGGCCGCCCCACATTTCAGAAGTCAGACACTGTCCAGAGTAGGACACACAAAGCGCGCCATGCACGAACACTTCCATAGGAAGCTTCGCTTGATCTCCGATTTGTTTAATTTGTTTCAAATTGTTTTCGCGTCCCAAAACGACCCGTTCAATATCAAAAGGTTTCGTAAATTCAACTGCCTCAGGCGATGTAATCGTCATCTGTGTGGAACCGTGAATCGGGAAATCCGGGGAGATTTCACGAATCATTTTCACAAGACCAAGATCTTGCACAATAACCGCATCGACACCTGCATCGACACAAGCTTCAATCAATTGCTTAGCCTCGCTCAGCTCTTCCTCAAATACTAGAATATTAAAGGTTAGGAAACCCTTAACGCCATATAGATGAAGGAAAGACATAATATCCGGCAGCTCAGCCATCGTGAAATTATGCGCGCGCGCTCTAGCATTAAATTTCTCCACACCAAAAAACACGGCATCCGCCCCATTAGCAACAGCCGCTCTCAAACAATCCCAATCCCCCGCGGGGGCCAATAATTCTATATCTTCTCTGCGTATCGTACGCATGGCAGCAAATCCTTTCAATAATAGATCCTCGGGTAACCCTCAAAGTCTTCTCTTTAGTGTAACAGAAACGATAGGTAGGAATCTAGGGCACAAGCATTTCCAAACCCAGTCAATATCCGACAGCCTATGCGAATTCCCAAACGTTACCTGCATGCCCATTAACCCTTTAAAAGTTAACAAACTTACCCATGAATGCTATAATGTCAAGGATAGTGACCTTTTTAGTAATTGAGGGATCCTTTTGGTTTTGTCGAAAATACGCATTTTAAAAATTGTTATCGGACTAGCCCTCGGTTTCCTATTAGTAGTGGGCCTACTTCTATTTTTGCCAAAAATAGAGGAAACCAAGCTCCTCTACGCTCAAGCATCACGCAATGGAAGACCTTCCAGGTTTTCATATGGGGTATGGCTTCGTACCGTCATCAGGACAGACTATTGTCGCGATGAATATGTCCGGCAAGTCCGTTTCAGTGGCTATGCAGAACCAAGTAGGGAAGGGCACCGTGCTGATTTCTAGCAACTTTTTGCCTAACCGCTACTTTCCGACTGGTTACGACATGCAAAGCGGTGCTGATCTGAATCTAGGCTTCGCTCAACTCGCAGCCAAATATCAAGCCACGGGCAAAACAACGCCGGGGACGACTTACTTCAATAAAAGAGCTTTACCGATTGATCCTTATTTCAACTTTGATTTCGCTGCGGCAAATATGCAGTATCGCAGTGAGCTGCTATCCTATGTAGCCAAAGAAACATTAGGCTACAGTATTCGCAAGGTGCTCGGTCCTTATGGCAGACCCGCCATGGCTTTTCAGAATCACTTTGAAGCGATGCCTGCCATCCAGCACAAAGACGGTATCGCTTGGTCCGAGGAGCTCAAAAAGTATAACGAGATTCCCTCGTTCACCCTCGTGCGCAATGCCTTCTACTGGGGGCAGTGGCGCGAGAGCTTGACCGTGCAGCTCAACACCGGAACGAACGCGCAGCCTGCGTTCATCGGCGAGCTGCCGAGCTCGGGCTACGCGAGCGGCCTGCACGTGATGTCTGCCGGCAAGCCGCTGCGGCAGGCGCTGTTCCCGCAATATCGCGACCTGTCGAGCGCGATTGAACTGCCCTACCGCGCGTACCCGGCCGCCGCGGATCTGAACGGCGACGGCCGCACTGACGTGCTGGCCGGCAGCTCTGATGGATTCGTGTACGTCTACACGAATCTAGGGCCTGATCCGGCGGCGTACGCAAGCGAGCCGCCGCCTGAGGGCTTGGCGCAGCCGGACACCTTCGGCGCGCCTTCGAAGCTGATGCTGGAGTCCGGCGTGCCGCTCCAGCTCAGCCCTTACAGTGCCGTTCACGCAGCAGACGTGAACGGGGACGGCCGCCCGGACCTCGTCGCATCTGACGAGTCCGGGGCCGTGTATGTGCTGCCGCAGCTCGCTAGCGGCAGGTTCGCGAAGCCCGCGGCCGTTCGCGCGGGCGGGAAAGCGCTGCAGCTGCCCGGAGGGCCTGCAGCGCCGTACGTCGCCGATATCGACGGCGACGGCAAGCTCGACCTCGTCCTAGGCGCAGCCGATGGACGAGTGTGGCTCTACAAGGGCCGGAGCGCAGCGGCCCTTGATCTAGAGGCAGGCAGCGTAATTATCACGCTGCCTAACAACGCCGCGTACGCTGCGCCGGCCGCACGCGACATGAACGGCGATGGCCGACTCGATCTCGTGGTCGGCAGTAGCGACGGGGACCTGCAAGTATATCTACAAAGCGCCGCCGGCGCTTGGACGAATACGGGTCCCCTGGAAGGCACAACCTTAAACCAAGTTGGCAATCGCGCTTTGGTTGCCGGACATAACTCGGTACCGCTGTGGCTGGATCTCAATCACGACGGCAAAGATGATCTCATCGTCGGTGGCGTCGAATTCGGATCCCCTGTTGCGATTGATGATCCGCAGTTTCCTTATCAAGCCGAGCTTAAGGAATTCATCCAATATGCTCGTGATAATCATCTAGACTTGGATCCGCACATATTTGTACACAATTTCAAAAGCGCTGAACAGGAACAAGCTGAGCTTGCCCTTCATAAGCAAGCTTTCGCCAAGTTAGGCATTCCTTGGCTGCATCCCGGCACGAATCAGCACACATGGCGCGTGAATAACGAAGATCATCAGCAAACACTGCGAAGCGAAGAACAGGGCGGAATGTGGTATAACTTCGGTTTCCTGCCTTCGGAGTCACCCGTTATTTCCCGGCCTGAGTCCATATGGTCGCTGCCATTCCTGCTGCAAGATCACCAAGGCAGCACGGACCGTACGATGTTGATACATACACYGACACCAGTGCTGCGAACAGGTGACTATGCCACGACGGATGTGTTCGAATCCATGGTGAAGTTGGATATGCCGATTGATTATTTCGAGCACATCGAGTACCATTTCCCCGAACCGTCCAAGATCGCTGATTTGACGCAGTTCGCCGACTATTTTGACAAGCTTCGCACGAAGCATGATTATAATTTCATGACCGAGAAACAAATGGCCAAGTCCTTCTTAACCGCGATGAAAAGCGAAGTTCGGATCAGCCAATCCTGGGCCTTTTATTTATGGGACAAGCTCAAGGATCGTTTAGCAGGCGGCAGCCCGCACTTCCATGCGACCTTGACACCGAATGCGAAGGCAGTGCCTAGCTTGGCTGAAGAGTACGCTGGAACGCTAGGGGTTGTCGTTGAGAAAGGCGAGAAACTAGCCTTATACTCCCTGCAAAGCGATTCTGATGCCTATACAACGATAGACAACCGTTTCTATGTAGGACTGGCAGAACCGTCCGTCATCGGCATTGCGCCGACCAGAGAACGACTGCATATTGTGCGTGCTAATGTGCCTTTTTCCCTGACAGAGCAAGGAACTACCCGCAATTTAGAGCTCAAAGCTGCTGGCTTGCAGCAGGTGAAGTTATTCAGTCCCACTGAACTTGAATTCAYAGGCGATGCCAAAATTGAGTATGACGCAGCGAACCATCTCTACACCATTACCCGATATGGAGATGTAACTACGCTGTCGTTCACTAGCAAAGCACAGTAATAATGCGCTGAAATACTTTCTTTATTTTTAAAACAGCATTAAATTTCAATTAACCAGGAGGCTTTCCATCATGTCTAATGAAGACTTACTAGCGCAGCTTGAACAGTATATTCGCGAGCGTTATGAAATTGCCGAGGACGATGACGATTTTGACGTTGATGTTCATTTGTTCGATTATGGGTTTATCGATTCCATCGGTGCTACAGCGCTGATCGCCCACATTGAGAAGACTTATAACATCCAAGTGACGAATCAAGATCTCATGCTGTACTCCATGAACACGGTAAGCGAAATTGCCGATTTTATTTCCAAGAAGACTGCGAGGTAACCGACTCATGTTGACATGTAAAATTTCTCTAGAAGGCTTAGCCGAAAGCCAGCACGGACAAGTCAAATATGCTTCCGCTTTTGCTGATGAGCATATTCAAGATATCGCTCTTGTTGATGGCCACATCGTCATCACGCATAACTCACCGAATGGCAACGAGGGCATTACTGAGCGGGTTGAACGTTTGATTGAACGTTTCTCCCATGGCGATTTCGGATTTAAAGAAAATATTTTATTCGAAAATAAAGTAGACACTCCTTACGAAGGCGACATTATCGCTGAATTAGTGGAGCGCAAAGCCATTAAGATATTGGAGCCCGGCCTGTTTATTTTCCGCGAGCCTTTCTCCAGTTTAATGCGCTTCCTGGATTACTCATTTGTTACGAAAATCGCGAAGCGCTTTGAGGGCATGCAGGAAGAGCAATATCCAGCGGTTATTCATAGCCACACTTTGAACAAAACGAACCATTTCACGTCATTCCCGGAACATATTCATTTCGTTACGCATCTACGTGAGGATCTAGACGTTATTGAATCATTCTCGCAATCCATTCGTGATGCCGGTGGCTGGAAGCAAGATGATCCGTTAGAGCTTGATCCTAATATGGTGAAGCCTAACTTCATGATGAATCCTTCCACTTGCTACCATTGTTATGAGGGGCTAGAGAATGAAACACTTGAGGGTGAAGGAATCGTAGTAACTGCGATTGCCAAATGCCACCGCTTCGAGTCCAAAAACCACAGCGATTTCGGTCGCTTGCTCGACTTCTCTATGCGTGAAATTATTTTCGTCGGCAAACCTGACTTCGTCAAAGAAAATCGCTTGAAATCGATCGAATATCTCAAAGAATTAGCAGTGGAATGGAACGTTGATTCCATGATGGAAATTGCGAATGATCCTTTCTTCACGAATGATTTCCAAGTGAAAGCTTCTTTCCAACGCAATCAAGAAATGAAATACGAGCTGCGTCTGACGATTCCGCATGTGAAGAAATCAATTGCCTGCTCATCTGTCAATTTCCATAGCAATACTTTCGGTAACGCGTTTAATATTAAAATGGGCAAACGCAACGCGGTTACGGGCTGTGTTGGCTTCGGTATTGAGCGCTGGGCATTCGCTTTCTTGGCGCAATACGGATTGGATGAGCAGCAATGGCCGGCCACTTTCCGCGAGCAGTACCATGCTTGGCAGGAAAAGGCTCTATAAGGAGCCTGTTAGTCTTTTTATCGCTTCTATAGTCCCAATCGGGTCCGGTTTTCTTCGGTAATTCGGCTGTAACCGGTGCTTACATAGAAGATAAGTCCGATGCCCATTTGGTGGAGATGGGGCTCTCTTATGGTAAGATCACCGATCTCCAGGGGATTCTCTCGCACAATTTGTACCAGGTTCGCGATGAACTCGTGATTGGCATTGATGTTCATACGATGCTCGATCCACTCGAAACAGATCCGACCTACCAATGGTTCAAACCATGGTACCAGCCTTATGTGTACACGTATCGAGATTATTTTCGTGATTCCGGTGAAGAATTCGTCCGTAATTTAAGTAAAGGAAGCCTAGCCTACGAGCCGCGTTGGATAGATAAAGAGTTGTATCCCGGCCGTCAAGACAATACCGCCCTTCAATCAAAATGGACCGATTACGACAAACGCTTTGGTGCAATGACTTTGAAAGATTTCCAAAAAAATCTGGACGCCATGCAATGGGTCATTCGCTATGCTAAGGAGCATCAGCTTCGTTTGCGAGTCATCTGGATGCCTTGGAACAAAGGCTATGCCGATCCGCCTTATGTTGCCTCCTTGAAGGAAGCTGTAAACGGCCAATTGAAGACTGCTGGGGTACCTGTACTGGACTTGATGCATACGTATGATCCCAAGTATTTTCATGATCTTGTACACTTAAACCGCGAAGAAGGCGCTCCGCTATTTACGAAGGAGGTGGACACATGGTTAAAATCCTTAGGAAAATAGCCGAAGTCCTCATCTATCTCGTGATGCTGTATCTGGTTTTCATTTATTTTACTGGCAAGGGACTATTTATCTACGAGAAATTCTAATCGGGCTTTCCAAGCGAGGAGTTCTAAAGCTATGTTTTCAGTCTTTGCTTTTTACTGCTGTACAGTCATAAACTGCTTATTTTCTACGCTGCTTTTACAGTGATTAATTACGCCGGATTCGTGTACCTATGCCGCACGACCTTTTGGCGTAAAGCTACCTTCATATTTGCGCTTGCCGCTAATATTATCGGCGTTTTCCTTGGTGTCCGGCTTTTCATCATGGGAGTCTTCCACAATCCGGTGTTCGACACCGTCATATATCTAGGACTCATCTATAATGTCTTGAAAGTGATCGATGCTTATTATTTTGCTTATTTCTTTGGAAAAGACGGCCAAGTGCCTGCCATCGATTACGCGAACTATCTGTTGTTTGTCCCGACCTTTACTTCAGGACCGATCTTGAAATTTCGCGATTTTATGGCCGACAGCAAAAAGCCATACACCGTAAACGCCGCCCTCTTCGAAGATAGTGTCAAGCGTATTATATTAGGCTTATTCAAAAAAATCGTCATCGTCACTTGGATGACTAGCGTCTTCGATCAAGTGCTGAAGCAAGACTTGCACACGCATCAATCATTGTTTCTACTCGTTTGGTTCTATGCGCTCATCTACTTCGATTTCTCAGGCTACTCGGATATGGCGATTGGATTTGGGCGTTTGATGGGCTATACGATGCCAGAAAACTTCAAACGGCCACTGCTCTCTCCCTCCATGACACAATTTTGGCGCAACTGGCATGCGACACTAGGCGACTTTTTCCGTGATCATATCTTCATGTTCTTCTCGCGTACAGTGCCTTCGCGCTGGGTTGCCTCGGGCTTGTCCATTTTAATCATGGTCTTGATGGGCTTGTGGCATGGTTTTACATGGCTATATTTCTTCTATGGTCTCTATCACGGGGTCATTCTTGCGATCGAGAACATTTTCAAGATTACAACGGTAAATAAAAAGAAAGTATCTAAAACTTATTTCTATTTCCGCTGCTTCGTGACGCAAGTCTTAGTGACGTTCTCCGTTATTATTTATAGCTCCAACTATGAAACGGTCCTGCGGATCTATAAAGGCTTGCTTCATTTTACAGGATGATAGTGGTATAATTTGTGTGGCTGTTTACCATTTATGGAGGTGTACCTAATGAAGTTAGGCGTTTTTATGGTTCTGTTCGGTGGAAAACCTTTGGAGGAAGCTCTTGATTATGTTGCTTCTAAAGGCTTAGAAGCTGTCGAGATTGGTACTGGGGGCTACCCTGGTAATGCCCACTGCAACCCAATCGAGCTGCTTGCTGATGCTGGGAAATTAAAAGCTTTTAAACATGCGGTAGAATCCCGCGGTTTGACGATTAGTGCATTGAGCGTTCACGGAAACCCGTTGCACCCGCAAAAACAAATTGCGAAAGAATTCCATGATGCTATTATACAAACGATTGATCTTGCTGAGCGTCTTGAAGTCCCTGTCGTTAACACGTTCTCAGGCTGCCCTGGCGACCATGAGGATGCCAAATATCCGAACTGGCCAGTAGCTCCATGGCCGAACGATTTCCAAGAGATTCTTGACTGGCAGTGGGGAAATAAAGTCATTCCTTACTGGACGGAAACAGGTAAATATGCCTCTGACCGTAATATCAAAATCGGCTTGGAACTGCACGGCGGATTCTCCGTACATACACCAGCTACCCTTCTTCGTCTACGTGAAGCAGCAGGTGATGCGATTGGTGCCAACCTCGACCCGAGTCACATGTGGTGGCAAGGAATTGACCCTGTACAAGCCGTCCAAATTCTCGGCCGCGCAGGCGCAATTCACCATTTCCACGCGAAAGATACATCCACGGATGTTAACAATGTAAACCGTTATGGCGTTACAGACATGCAGTCCTATGCAAACATGCTAGATCGCGCATGGCAGTTCCGCTCCGTTGGCTACGGTCATGACATGAAAGTGTGGGCTGACATCATCAGCGCATTGCGCCTTGTTGGATACGACTATGTCGTGAGCATTGAGCACGAAGACGGACTGATGTCCGTTGAAGAAGGCTTCTCGAAAGCTGTGCAAAACCTTCAGCAAGTTCTTATCAAAGAACCGCTTGGAGAAATGTGGTGGGTATAAGCGGTTAGCCGCTTAGCCATCCCTAGCAATAAAAAAGCCCGCAGGCGCCGATGATCTTACGATCTTGGTCCTGTGGGCTTTTATCTTGTGAAGCATGGGTTAGCTCTGAATTACCAGCCTGTGATCATGACATAATCCATAAGGCCGAATACGAGCAAGGAAACTACCGCGAATCCTAGGGCAAACAAATTTCTTTTTGGGGACATCAATTGTCTGATGACTGCAATGGCAAGGATCACTGTGAAAATCAATACGTAAATATCAAAGCTTGTGTAAGTGCTTGTTGTTGCTGCTGCTTCTTCCGCGAATAACATGGTGAAACCTCCTTCTGATAACTCGGTGCAAGGCACACGTCCTGCTATTTTAATTCTATGTTAGCTTGATTGGACACTAGATGCAAGTGATTAGGCGCATGTGTAACAAGTTTGTCACCTTTTGGTTAGATTAACCACCTTCTGCGGAAAATATTACACCCTAAAGGTTAAAATGCCCTTCTTTTCACCCCTTTATAACAGCTCTTTCTTAACCATTATCGAGTCCAAATTAAAGAACCCGAACGTCTCTGCAAGACACCCGGGTTTAGCTGACTATTTTATGTATAGGACTGCTTCCTATGCCATTAATCCATAGGCTGAGAGTGTATCTTTGTGCTCTTCGATTGGTGTAGTTGGCTGATCCTTCAGCCCTATTTCTTTCTCCTGCCAGTCCAAAAAACGGAATGGATCTATTCCTAAAGCAGAAACAATCTCCTGTATTTCTAAAGTCGGTTTCATAGCAATCCCCCATGAGGTAATAGATTTGTACAGCTTATATCTCTCTCGATCCGGAATAGTCAGCTAGGAATATCGTGTTGCAATTACTATCTTAATTATAGGACTATTCACTTATTTTTTGATAGAGGGTTAAATTGTCGAATCCAATTAAGTATTAACAAAAGCCATGGTAAATTAGTCGGAATTATGAAAATCCTGACGAATGAGCGCGGATCCCACTAAAAAAAGCCCCACGGAATTCATCCGTGGGGCCTCACTTCTATTCGGCCGCTTAGCCGACCGATTCTTCCAACACTGCTAACCGCTTCGCATAGTTCTCCGAGCGCTCCCGATCCCGTTCGAGGATCGGTTTCAAGTACTGGCCGGTATAGGAACCGGCCACCTTCACAACATCTTCCGGCGTACCGGATGCCACGATCAGACCACCTCGGCTTCCGCCTTCGGGGCCTAGATCGATAAGGTGGTCCGCTGTCTTGATCACATCGAGGTTATGCTCGATGACAAGTACGGTTTCACCGCTCTCTACGAGGCGGTGAAGCACCTTCAGCAGACGATCGATATCGTGGATGTGGAGCCCTGTTGTGGGCTCATCCAAGATATAGATCGTCTTGCCTGTGCTGCGGCGGTACAGCTCCGCCGCGAGCTTCACGCGCTGGGCTTCGCCCCCGGACAGCGTCGTTGCCGGTTGGCCGAGTGTCATGTAGCCCAGCCCAACATCTAGAAGCGTCGTCAGCTTGCGATGAATCCGCGGCAGGTTCTTGAAGAACTCGCACCCGTCCTCGATCGTCATCTCGAGCACTTCCGAAATGCTTTTACCTTTATATTTCACTTCCATCGTCTCACGGTTGTATCTCTTGCCTTTGCAAATCTCACAAGGCACGTAAACGTCTGGCAAGAAGTGCATCTCGATCTTAATAATGCCATCTCCGCGACAAGCCTCACAACGGCCGCCCTTCACGTTAAAGCTGAAGCGTCCTTTTTTGTAGCCACGTACCTTCGCTTCATTCGTATTAGCATACACGTCACGGATGTCATCAAAAACACCTGTATAAGTCGCTGGATTCGAACGAGGTGTACGGCCAATCGGCGATTGATCAATATCAATCACTTTATCGATGTGCTCAAGCCCGATAATTTCTTTGTGCTCACCGGGGCGAACTTTGGCTCCATTCAAATCGCGTGCCAGTGTTTTGAATAGAATTTCATTAATTAACGTACTTTTGCCTGAGCCGGAGACACCTGTTACGCAAGTAAACACGCCTAGAGGTACTTTAGCCGAAACGTTACGCAAGTTGTTCTCTTTGGCCCCTTTGACTTCGATCCACTTGCCATTCGGCTTACGGCGCGCCGCAGGAATCGGAATGAACTTCTTGCCGCTTAGATACTGACCGGTAAGCGAGTTTTCGTCCGCCATTAGCTCTGTAGGCGTACCTTGAGCAATGACTTGCCCTCCGTGAATACCGGCACCAGGTCCGATATCGATAATGTAATCCGCTGCCATCATCGTGTCTTCATCATGCTCAACGACGATCAGCGTGTTACCTAAGTTCCGCATATGTTCAAGTGTCTGAATTAGACGCGTATTATCCCTCTGATGCAGCCCAATGCTAGGCTCATCCAAAATATAAAGAACACCCATTAAGCTAGAGCCGATCTGCGTCGCGAGTCGAATCCGCTGCGCTTCTCCACCTGACAAAGTACCCGCTGCACGATGCATCGTTAAGTAATCAAGACCAACATTCACTAGGAATCCTAGACGTGCTCTGATTTCTTTGAGAATTAAGTTCGCTATGGTGAGCTCTCTCTCGTTCAGATCAAGTCCTTTGAACCATTCCTCCGCATCTCCAATTGAAAGTGAAGTAGCATGAGCAATGTTCTTCCCGTTGATCGTCACTGCAAGTGTTTCGGGCTTCAGACGCTGTCCCTTGCACTTCGGACATGGCTTCGTGCTCATGTAGGTCTGGATGTGCTCTCTGATGCCCTCAGAGAATGTATCTTTGAATCTGCGTTCCAAGTTACGGATGATACCTTCAAATGGTACCAACGCTTCCTTAGTTGCTCCCATATCATTCTCGTAGCGGAAGCGGATCTTCTCTCCGCCTGTCCCATAGAGAATGACTTTCATCTGCTCACTCGACAACCTAGACACCGAGACATTTCTCGGAATTGAGTAGTGTTCACAAACTGCTGCAAGAAACTGAGGATAATAGTTGGATGTGCTGCCGGCCCAAGCTTCGAATGCACCCTCTTCAATCGTTAACTTCATATCCGGCACTAACAGTTCCGGATCGACAATCATCTGGCTACCGAGTCCATCACATTCTGGGCAAGCCCCGAAAGGAGAGTTAAAGGAGAACATCCTTGGTGCCAGCTCTTCCACGCTAAAACCACATTCCGGACACGCCAGATTCTGACTGAACATCAGCTCTTCCTTGTCGATAATGTCAACAATAACTCGTCCATTCGCGAGCTTAAGTGCCGTTTCTAAAGAGTCGGCAAGACGTGTTTGCACATCCTCTTTGATTACAATCCGGTCAACAACAACATCAATGGTATGCTTTTTGTTCTTGTCGAGCTCGATCTTCTCGGAGAGATCAATCGTCTCTCCATTCACACGTACCCTTACGAAGCCTTGCTTCTGAACGTCGGTAAAAAGCTTCGTGTGTTCGCCTTTACGGCCCGAAACAAGCGGAGCTAGGATCTGAAGCTTAGTACGCTCCGGATACTCCATGATGCGGTCAACCATTTGTTCCACAGTTTGCGAAGTAATCTCAATGCCATGCGTCGGACAATGTGGACGTCCGATACGCGCGTATAATAAACGCAGATAGTCGTAAATCTCCGTTACGGTCCCCACTGTGGAGCGCGGATTTCGGCTTGTTGTCTTCTGATCAATAGAAATAGCCGGTGATAGACCATCAATCGAATCTACGTCCGGCTTATCCATATTGCCTAGAAATTGTCTGGCATAGGCAGACAATGATTCAACGTATCTGCGCTGACCCTCGGCATAAATCGTATCAAAGGCTAACGACGATTTGCCCGAGCCGCTTAAGCCTGTTAAAACAACGAACTTATCGCGCGGAATCGTGACATCGATATTTTTTAGATTATGAGCTCTAGCTCCTTTAATGACGATTTGATCTCTAGACACGGGTAACCTCCCTCTCCTATGTGAGGCTGAAGCCCTTCTAGGCTTCAGCTTTCATTTCCATAATAGCGTCACGCAGCTGTGCCGCCCGTTCGAACTGCAAATTCTTCGCAGCTTCTTTCATTTCGCCTTCCAAACGTTCGATCAGAGAAGCGCGATCTTTCTTCGACATCTTCGCACCCTTCACATCGGACAAGTAATCTGCCTTCTGTTCCGCTACCTTCGTAGCTTCGATTACATCGCGGATTTTCTTAGCGATCGTTTGCGGCGTGATCCCATTCTTCTCATTATGGGCTTCCTGAATGCTACGGCGGCGGCTCGTCTCACGAATGGCTTTCTCCATGGAGTCCGTAATCTTATCTCCATACATGATAACGCGGCCATCGGAGTTACGCGCTGCGCGTCCAATAGTTTGAATCAAGGAACGCTCTGAACGCAGAAATCCTTCTTTGTCCGCATCCAAAATAGCGACAAGTGATACCTCCGGCAAATCAAGCCCTTCCCTGAGCAAGTTAATTCCAATTAGCACATGAAAGGTACCTAGGCGCAGATCACGCAAGATTTGCATCCGCTCAAACGTCTTGATATCCGAATGCAAATAACGAACTTTAATGCCGATTTCTTTGAAATAATCCRTTAAATCCTCTGACATCTTCTTCGTCAGCGTCGTAACGAGCACACGCTCGTCTTTCCGAATCCGATCATGAATCTCAGCAATCAAGTCGTCAATTTGACCCTTCGTCGGTCTGACTTCAATAATGGGATCTAACAGACCCGTAGGACGAATAATCTGCTGTGTCATATGAGGGCAATGCTCTAATTCGTATGGTCCTGGTGTTGCTGATATATATAAAATCTGATTAACTTTCTCCTCGAACTCCTCGAATCGCAATGGACGGTTATCCAGCGCAGAGGGCAAGCGGAAGCCGTGGTCAACCAGCACTTCTTTTCTAGCTCTATCCCCGTTATACATAGCGCGAATTTGCGGTAACGATACATGGGACTCATCCACCATGAATAACATGTCATCTGGGAAATAATCAATTAGCGTATACGGCGTTGCTCCGCGCTCACGGAATGTCAGCGGCCCTGAGTAATTCTCAATGCCTGAGCAGAAGCCCATCTCTTGCATCATTTCCATATCATAGCGCGTCCGCTGTTCCAGTCGCTGCGCTTCAAGCAGTTTCCCCTGCTCTTTCAGCTCGACAAGACGCTCTTCCAACTCCCGCTCAATGTTAACAAGTGCGCGTTTCATTGTATCTTCGTGCGTCACAAAGTGAGACGCTGGGAAAATCGCGATATGATCGCGTTCGCCGACAATCTCGCCTGTCAGTACATTGATCTCTGTGATCCGCTCGATTTCGTCACCGAACAATTCTACCCTTACCGCTTGTTCACCATGCGAAGCTGGGAAGATCTCAACAACATCCCCGCGGACACGAAACGTCCCGCGAACAAAGTTCAAATCATTCCGCTGATACTGAATGTCTACAAGCTTGTGCAATATTTCATTGCGTGATTTCTCCATGCCCACACGTAAAGAAAGCAGCAAATTTCCATATTCTATCGGAGAACCCAAGCCGTAAATACACGACACACTCGCAACGATAATAACGTCTCGGCGCTCAAATAAGGAACTGGTCGCGGAGTGGCGAAGCTTGTCAATCTCTTCATTGATGCTGGAATCTTTCTCGATGTAGGTGTCGGAAGAGGCAATGTAGGCTTCAGGCTGGTAGTAATCATAATAACTCACGAAATAGGAGACGGCGTTGTGGGGAAAAAACTCTTTAAATTCGCTGCACAGCTGTGCGGCCAATGTTTTGTTATGCGCAATAATCAAGGTAGGGCGGTTCAACTTCGCAATAACTTGCGCAGCAGTAAACGTTTTCCCTGTTCCCGTAGCTCCTAAGAGCGTCTGATGTCTATTGCCGGCTTGAATACTTTGAACGATTTCTTCAATTGCTTTGGGCTGATCCCCTTGTGGAGCAAAATCAGAAACAAGCTCAAATTTCTTAGAGCTCTTAACAAGTTCACTCATCAATAATCACCTACACTTATTGGTAATAAATCGAACTTTTATCCTATTCATTTTCGTTTTGTAATTTCCGATAAAGAAGGTTATGGAAGCTGTCGTACATATATGATGACAACATTTCAAGCTCATCATAAGAATGTTTGTTCTGGTTTTTCCATTATACTCTTTTTGAATCTTTGATGCAAACGGCAATATCTGTTACGGCCTGAATACATCATCAAGAGACACATAACACACTTTCATCAGGCCACTTGTAGGGCCCCCAATTCTTTTTACGCTAAATAGGAGTGGTACAGTCATGGATTTGACAACGGTTTTAGGTTTAGTCTTAGGTCTTGTAGGTTTGATTGGCGGTTACATGTGGGATGGCGGCCACATTAGTTCATTGATTATCCCGAGCGCCATGTTAATTGTTTTCGGCGGAACATTTGGAGCGGTAGCGGTCAGTTTTCCTTTTTCCATTCTGAAGAAGATCCCCAAAGCTCTGGGCATTGCTTTCAAAGAAGTAAAAAGAGATCCAGCAGCTACGATTGAAGAGTTAGTAGACATGGCTTCCATTGCACGTAGAGAAGGTGTACTTGCTCTCGAGCAGCGCGCTCAGGAACATACGAACCCTTTTCTCAAAGACGGTTTGCTTATGGTCGTGGACGGAACAGATCCCGAATTGACCAGACAAATTCTCGAGCTTGAAATGGATGCGATTGAGCACCAAGTTGATAATATGGCCAAAATATTCGAAGCTGGTGGCGGCTATGCGCCAACGATGGGGATTATCGGAACCGTTATGGGACTCATTCACGTTCTAGGTAATCTTGAAGATCCCTCGAGTCTCGGCCCAGCCATCGCTGTTGCCTTCACAGCTACTCTATATGGTGTTATGAGCGCCAACTTAATTTATTTGCCACTTGCGACCAAAATTAAAGTACGCGGTAAGGAAATGGTTGCCGAAATGGAACTGATGCTTGAAGGCATTCTTGCTCTGCAAGCCGGTGAAAACCCGCAATTAATTAAGAAAAAACTGACTTCCTTCCTCCACGAGAAATCGTCCAAAAAAGTACCAGTTGTAGAGGAGGAAGCCGATTATGGCGAGGAGAAGTAAGAAGCAAGAAGAGCACGTCAATCATGAAAGATGGCTCATTACCTATGCTGACTTAATCACCCTTCTGCTCGTTTTCTTCATTATTATGTATGCGATGAGTAAGGTCGATGTTCAAAAGTATGCCGTTCTAGCGCAAGTATTAAACATGCAGTTCCAGAAAGCCGACTCTGTTTTGGACAAAGGAAGCGGCATCAGCGGCCAAATGACCCCAAAGCAAGGCGACTCAGACAGCAAGGACAAAGATTACACCAAGCAAAATCTGGACGATCAGAAGGAAGAAAAAGATAAAGTAAAACCTAATGAGAACGAGAAAGAAAAGCGTGAGAAAGAACTTCAAGATCTTTTGAAGCAAGTGCAGGCCTACATCAAGGATCAAAATCTAGAGGCGCAAGTGTCCGCAAGCGATACCGAGCGCGGTGTAGCGATTACGCTGAATGATTTGTTCTTATTTGATCTAGGAAAAGCAGATCTCAAAGGTGCCTCGGCCCCTATTCTGCAAAAGCTCGCTTCACTTTTCCCCACGCTCAACAGTAAAGTAAGTATTGAGGGCCATACCGATGATTTACCGCTCGCAACAGGCTCTCCTTACAAAGATAACTGGGGACTCTCGTTCGCTCGTTCCCTTTCGGTGCTGCGCTATTTCAGTGATACAGCCAAGCTGGATGACAACAAGTTCATCGCGACAGCCTATGCGGATACAATGCCCAAAGTTCCAAATAACAGTGATGAGAACCGCAGCAAAAACCGCCGCGTTGAGATCATTGTTCTGCGCGATGGGCTAACTCCAACCAGCGTTCCCAAGTAAGCGGAAGACCCTATCTCTCCTATCAGAGAGAAAGGGTCTTCTTTTTTTACATCGATTTCGTCGAATCGTTCGTTAGCAAACCCGTTAATTTCCCACGTAAATAGGAGAAAAGGTGCACAGGTCTATGCTCTGTGAAGTACAGAGCCTCCTGGTCCGGAGCTAAAATAATGCCTAGTTGATGATGATCACCATTGAAAATCGCCCGTTGCAGAAAGCGAACCTCGCCTTCCTCATTCAGCACCTCCAGCTTACAGAACGCTGAATTGAGCCCCATAGCTAAGTGCAAATCAGACTTCGTCTTAATTTTGTAGCCATTTACTTTGCTAATGATTTCACCGGTTTGAATCCCTATTTCCTGCGCAGGGCTTTTTGGAACAACAGACAATACCATGAGCCCGCGTGATGAATGAACATAGAAAGGAACCTGCTTCTCTTCCGTCCATTGGTTATATCGGATCAATCCCTCGTGCAATACTATGCTTAGCAAAGCCGCTAACAGCACAATTACCGACCAAAAGTGAGCAGCAACCGCGGCAGCCAGCAAAATAATACCATACAGGTAGAGCAGATTAGCACTTGCTCTCGCTTGCTTACGTGGCAGTTTCGAGATCGTTAATTCCGTGAATCCAATCATCGCCGGGAAGGCAAGCAAAGTCCATCCTGACGCGAGGTTTGCACCGAATAGCGTTGCCCACGGTAGACTTAGTTCGCTACCACCCGTCAATGGGACTAGCAGAAATAATGGCACAGGCCAGAAGCCTTGCAGTTTCTGACCCCCAATGATTTGCCCGCGTTTCCCTTCAAGAAATAGCGGCGTCGCCATACGCGCTCCTTGGAAATGAGTAAGCATCCCCTCAAGCAGGTGAAGAACGGCAACAATGACCAGTAAGGAAGGAATGTCCGCGTGTTCGACAATATCCAGCATGGGCAGAGTCTCTTTCAGGCTAGCCATATCAGGAATCCATGACAAGATCACTTGGGCGACTCCCAGAATGCCTACCGCGTAGGCCAAACAAAGGAATCTCACCCGGAGTAAGACGAGGATGACAGTGATGACCCACAATAGAATAACTACATCAAATTGAAGATTCACGCCGACGAATAGCAGAATTACGGAAGCGCTTAAACCACCAATCCATCCCCAAAAAACAGTTCGCCACGTCTCGTTGAGCAGAGAGTGCAGCCGTGTATGAAATAACTTACGTTCCATTTGAATTTGCTTCCGGTAATGCAGCACGATAAATAAAACACCTATATAGTAGAAAGGATTCGCAAACAATTGCCCCACCGCGTGAAGCAGTCTGTCCAAGAGTTGAATCAGAACATCCATAACGATTCCGGTCTCCTCGGTATAAAGAAAATAGGAAGGCTGCCGAAGCACCCTTCCTACTCTATTTCGACTGCGAGGGCTCATTTTCCTGCCTTGCGCCGCGAATTTCCAACATCTCACTAATAATTATTTCCCAAGTTGCTTTTGAATTTGTCCAATTGCAGCTTTCAATTGCAAATCGTTCTTAGGCTCGCGAATTTGCTCCAATAGCAGCTTCTCGATTTTGTTCGCGGTTTCCGTATCCACTTCACCGGTCATCGGCAAGCTGTTCGTCCGTTGGAAAGCTTTCACCGCTGTCGTTGTTTTCTCATTGAAGTAACCGTCTGCACGTTCAGGGTTAAAACCAAGACCTGCCAGCATCAGCTGTAAATTCTTCACATCATCGCCTGTCATATCTTGTTTCAGCGCGGCTTTCTTCGAAAGTGGTGCTGCTTTGAAATATGCTGGTTGTTCCACCGCGATATCCGGTTGAATCCCTGTTTTATGAATCCAATTACCGTTCGGAGTCAACCATTTGTAGACGGTCATCTTGATGTTGCTGCCGTCGCCCATTTCCTTCTCGAAAGTGACCTGAACCGTCCCTTTGCCGTAGGAAGTTTCCCCGATAATTTTACTACCGACCGCTTCTTGGAAGGCGCCTGCCAAAATCTCCGATGCACTGGCGCTGCCCTTATTGATCAGTACTGTAACCGGATAATTCTTACCCGTCCCCGTCGAAGGCGTAGGCTCCCGTTTGCCGTCCCGATTTTCCACCTGAACAATCGGTTTGCCACTTTTCACGAAAGGATTAACAATGTCGACAACGACGTTCAGAAGACCGCCTGGGTCATTACGAACATCGATAACGAGTCCCTTCATCCCTTTGGCTTCAAGGATTTTCAGCTCTTCCGCAAAGCGTACAGCTGTATTCGAGGAGAATTGACGAATCTCAATTTTCCCGATTTGATCCTGCATCATTTCTCCGTAGACTGTTTCTACGTCAATGTTATCGCGAACTACGATCACTTGAACCGGATCGCCAGCACCTTGTCGAAGAAGATCAAGCTTCGCTTGCGTTCCTTTCGGACCGCGGATCTTCATGACCGCTTGGTTAAGCGTAAGGCCATCAAGCTTCTCGCCATTCACAGAGACGATGACGTCTTTGGACTGAATGCCCGCCTTTTCCGCAGGAGAGCCCTTAATTGGAGAAACGATGACGAACTTGCCTTCCTCAATTGAAACCTCTGCCCCTATGCCTTGAAAAGAGGATGTAATACTTTCATCGAACTGCTTCGCTTCCTTCTGATCCATATATACCGTGAACGGATCTTCCAGGGATTCCAGCATGCCGTTGATCGCGCCGTTAACGAGTTTATCATGATCCGGCTGTTTCAGATATTTACTTTCGATCAGTTGAAAAGTTGTTGAGATTTTGCTTAAATCCTTGCTCGACAGTCCTGCCGAAGATCCAGTAGATGCAGCTGCACTGCCTGCTGGCTGCTCATTACGCCCCCATGAGAAGGAGGGATCCACTAGCGTCAATGTAACAATACTGCTTGCAAACATAGCTAACAATACAAAAACGATGACCGTGCGTCCTTTGAATTGCAAAGCGTGATTCACCACCTTTTTCCTAAAACCCATTTGGTTTCGCTTGTTTGTAGTATATGACAAGCTCTTCCCGTTTTATAACCAAGTTGTCCTATCGCAAGAACGGTTTAGGATCGGTCGGAGTTTCGTTCAGCCTAACCTCGAAATGCAAATGGTTTCCTGTCGACTGTCCTGTCGAACCAACACCGGCAATCTTCTGCCCTCGTTTGACAGAATCGCCGACTTTGACATAGATGCCATCATTCATGATATGGCCGTACAGAGTCCACAAACCATTGCCGTGATCGATGATAACGCAGTTACCGTAGCCATTCATCCACGAAGCATAAATGACAGAACCATTCTCCGCAGCAAGAATGCTTGTCCCTTTTGGAACGCCTAGATCAATGCCCTTATGATTCTCTGCTTTACCTGTAACCGGATTAATCCGGTTAACGAAATCCGATGTAAGCGGCGCTTGCGCTGCCAGAGGGTAGCCTAACTTGCCTCCCGCATAGGTGAAGGGAGACTTCGCTTTGGTCGCAGCCCGCTTCTTCGCCTGAAGATCCGCCTCTTGCTTCGCTAATTGCGTAATTAGCTTATCGCTCTCTTCGGAAATATCTTCAAGAGCCTTTTCTTGCTTCGAAAGGGAAGCAATTTTCACTTCTTTTGCTTTTTCCTTCGCTTGCAAATCGTCTCTCACGGCATCCGCATCCGCGTACAGCTTCTTCACCTTCTCGAGCTGCAGCTCTGTTTCTGCCTTCTTCTGTGCGACAATCTCTTTATCTTTCTTATTCGCTTCTAGCACGACTTTATCTTGATTTACAATAGATTTCAAAGCTTCAATCCGGTTCAAGAAATCAGAAAAGCTAGTAGCACTCAGAACAACGTCCATATAGGACACAAAACCATTCATATACATTAAACGCACGCGGGATTTCAACATTTGATCGCGACTTTCTACTCGTGCTATCGCCTCATCCAACTGTTTCCCGTTTGCCTCTAAGTCATCGGAAACTTGATCAATTTGCTCATTCAACAGCGTAAGCTTCTTACTAGCCTCATTGACTTGTTGGACAAGCGTGTTCATATCCTTGGTGGCTTGGTCTTTCTCAGAATGCACCTTATCAATCTGATTCTCAGCGTCGTTCGCCTTCTGCTGCGCTTCTGCTTTCTGCTTCTTAAGTTGAGTCAACTGCTGATCGATCTTATCCGTTGTGGATGCGGCATAACCCGCATATGGCACCGCTAGCGAAGCTGCAATCCCAATTGACATCACCAAGGGTAGAATCTTCTTCTTCAAGCACGTAGCCTCCTCATCATTAAAAACATGATGTAATTTGGACTTCATCTCAAATCTCTAATTCTCTTATCTCTCATTCTTTGAATCTTTGAATCTTTGAAAATATTTTAATAGAAATAGAAGCTAAAAAAGCCCGCTTTCCGAACCGAGAAGGTTGGATGAAGGTGAGGGCAGGTGGAACGGAGTGTAGCTAGCTACATGAGTACCGCACTGCCCCAGCTTCATTCAAGATTCGACGTCGAAAATACTTCAAGATTAAACCTCGTTATCAAAGTGGGCTTTTTTAGCCCCCTTAGACGCGGAGGAATTTGCGGACGGAGATTAGGGATCCCCAGATGCCTATAACTATGCCAATACCTAACAACAGAGCAATCATCGTAGGAGCGATCTTGTTGAAAGGCGTCAATTCAATCATCAATAAATTCAGGTTTAAAGAGCTTAAGTTCAACAACTTCCAGTATCCGCCGAGAATGATCAAGGCAGGTATTAGAGAACCTACGAATCCGAGTAAAGCTCCTTCTATAAAAAACGGCCAACGAATAAACGAATTCGTCGCTCCAACCATTTTCATAATTGAAATTTCTTTGCGACGGGCTAAAATCGTAATTTTGATCGTGTTGGCAATCAAAAATACCGCCGTAAAGGAAAGCAAAATCACAATCCCAAAACCGACCCAACGAACAATTTGCGTTACTTTGAATAAAGCCTCAACTGTCCCTTTGCCATAGTTCACTTTGTAAATAGGCTTTGGATCCTTGCCTGTGTTAAGCGCGCTGATTTGATCCGCAACCACGGCTACATTCCTGGGATCATCCACTTCAACCGTGAAGGCATCATTCAGCGGATTATTGTCGCCTTCGAAACCATCAAGCAAAGCTTTGCCGCTTTCCCCTAACTTCTGACGCAAATAGACAAGTCCCTCTTCTTTCGAAACGAACTTGATCGTTTTGACTCCTTGTATACCTTGCATTTGGGTCTGGAGCTCCGTGATTTGATCCTGAGGTGTGTTAACCTCCAGGTACACGTTAATTTCAACTTGATCCTCAATTTGACTGGCAATATCATTTACATTCAATGTTATCAGCACGAATATTCCTAGAATGAATAAGGAAATTGCAATCGAACTGATCGATGCAAACGTCATCCAACCGTTCCTGACAACATTCCTCGTACCTTCCCTCAAGTGCCGGGAGAATGTACTAATCTTCATAGCCGTATTCCCCCCGTAACTGGTCACGAGCAATAAGGCCATTCTCGATTGCAATGACTCTTTTACGCATCGTATTTACGATTTCTTTGTTATGCGTAGCCATGACGATTGTCGTACCACGGAAGTTAATTTCTTCCATTAGCTTCATAATTCCCCATGATGTCTCAGGGTCGAGATTTCCTGTCGGTTCATCGGCAATAATGACGGATGGATTGTTGATTATTGCCCGGGCAATGGCCACACGTTGCTGCTCACCGCCGGATAGTTGGGATGGGAGTGAATTCGCTTTATCCTTCAGCTTCACAAGTTCAAGCACTTCCATCGTGCGCTTCTTGATTTGTTTCTTCGGTGCCTCAATGACTTCCATGGCAAAGGCCACATTGTCGAAAATATTTAGCTTCGGCAGCAATCGGTAATCTTGGAAAATAACTCCGATATTTCGACGTAAATAGGGTATTTTACGCTGTTTTAACTTTTCTAAATTGAATCCATTCACGAAAATTTGGCCCTTGGTTGGTCTTTCTTCTCTATACATCAATTTCATAAATGTCGATTTACCAGCCCCGGAAGGTCCGACAACATAGACAAACTCGTTGCGGTCTACTTTTACATTAATCCCTCTCAATGCATGAGTACCGTTGGAGTACGTTTTCCACACGTCCTGCATTTCGATCACAATATCACATCCTAGTATAGGGATCCTTGAGCGGAGCCCAAAGTGTCTCTGCTGCACAGACAGCTTTAAGGAGTTCGACACGAAAGCGGAAATTCCTTCTAAAATCGTTCAAAATTCCTGTTGTTTACTGTCATTATATCATGATTTGTACACATTTGAGGGTTGCAAGGTTTTAGTAATAAATTGGCCATAAGAAAGATACATATGGAAGTACAGGCCTTTCACTCATTCGTATGTAAAGGAGCCGCTGTACATGCCACCCCTCATTAGAAAAGTCACTTTCTATGCAACGATCACCGTAGGACTTCTAAGCTCAATTAGCATCGCTCTATACCTGTACGGTTCTCAGAGCACATTGCCACCGAAATTCACGGTTGCCGGCTGGCGCGTCGGCGGCATGCCTTATGATACGTTCCAGCAGCAATACGAGGAGAGGCTTGAGCTGTTATCCGCTTTTCCCGTTCAATTGCAAACCTCCTATCCGGACATTGCCAATCGGCAATTGACCCTTGGACAGCTAGGCGTCGAATATCACGATGATGCTCTCACTCAATCTATCGCCCAGTTGTTCGAAGCTTCACCCTTGCAACGGATAAAAGCTCGCTGGGAGCTTCGCCATGCCGATATTCCGCTTGAGGTCACCGTGAACGAATTGAAGCTAAATGCGGCGTTAAAAGAGGCCTGGAAAAACCTCTACAACCAGCAGCCCACGCCGGCCAAGCGAATCGTGACAGCTCAGGACACGCTTAATTATGAACCGGAACACCGAGTGCTTCGCATTGATACCGTACATCTGGGAGAACACTTGCAAGAAGTCGCCCCCTCCATTTCGTATATTCACAATGCCGCACCGGTTCGATTAACGTTACCTTTGTACGAGCAGAGTCCTACAGTAACCGTGACAACCTTAAAACAGCAAGGCATCGATCGCAAAATCTCAGAGTTTACTACCACATTTCCCGCTTCTGGCGAAGGGCGGATTCACAATATTCGTTCCACCGCCGCGTCCATTCAAGATTTACTCATGGCTCCAGGAGAAACGTTCGACTATAGCAAAATCATTGCACAGACAGAAACCACGTTCGGCTATAAGGAAGCGCCGGTTATACTTAATGGCAAGCTCGTTCCCGGTATTGGCGGCGGCATATGCCAAGTATCGACAACTCTGTACAACGCGGTTTTACGAAGTGGGCTCGCTATTGTTGAGCGCCGTAACCACTCCCTGCCTGTCAGCTACGTCACGCTCGGACAAGATGCGACTTTCGCCAACGGTTACATCAATTTCAAATTTCGCAACAATACCGACTCTTATCTATTGATACGCACCGTCACAACGGATCGCGACGTAACCGTCAAGCTGTTCGGGCACATGTCTCCCTCGATAACTTATGATATAGAATCCAACGTCGTAGAAACGATCCAACCACCAATTAAATACTTACATAATACAACACTAGCCCCTGGAGTAACTCGGCCAATCAGTACAGGTAAACCCGGTTATAAAGTTGAAACATATCGGATCAAAAGAGAAAACGGCATTTTCGTCAGCAAAGAGCTCGTCTCGAAGGATCAATACTCTCCTGTGCCAACCCTGGTAGCCTCCAACCGAGGTGATATCAAACCGGAATTAGGCGGCACACCCGAGCAGCCCCAGCCTATTCTAGAAGATGGCGTCAAAGGGCCTTCCTTCCGGTAATCTTTGTGACTATTTTAAGCAAYAAAAAGTGTCAATCATCTAAAGGTCATGTGACTGTAGTTACTAGGTCATTATGACTTTTTTTTATTATGATAAGAATACGCAATATGAGATAAGGAGGATGAACGATGAGCAAGATTGATTATTTCAAAGAACTAAACTATCGACTGCGCGGACTTCCAGAGAAGGAGCGCCATAATATATTATCTGTCTACGAGGAATTGTTCCAAAAAGCGGTTGAGAACGGCAAGCACGAAGATGAGGTGGCACAGTCGCTAGGTTATCCGCGGGTACCTAACTGGGATGCACAGAAAGATGCAACTAATGCTAGTAATCCAGAGCATGCAAAACGTGCAAAACAGGAGCCTGTTGCTCAATCTCCGCAAGCTCCTATTGCAGCACAAGCACCACCAACGCCTAAAGCACCAAAAGCTCCACCACTAGAGAAAATATATACGAAACCTGAGCCAGCGGCAGCACCTAAACAGGCACCAGAAGCTGGGGGCTATACACCTCCGCCCTACACGCCGCCGCCTCATGGGAATCCTTACTATACGCAGCAACCTCCCTACCCCTATCCGGTTAAGCAGGAAACGGGACTTAAGGCGATTATCATCAGCATTGCGCTGGGGTTTTTCAATCTTCTATTCGTTGTCGGTCCATGGTTCGCTATCTTGGCCACGTTAATTGCGCTATTTGCTTCGGGCTTTGGGCTAATCGTCGCTCCGATCGCTGGTATGCTTGGCAGTTTTATGGAACACGTCAACAGCGATTTGCAGTTCATTGGGTTTACTATGCTTGCATGCTTCGGTTTAGGCGTTATTCTCACCACGCTCAGCATCTGGTTGTTCAAAATATTTTTCAAACTCAGCTGGACGTACATCCAATTCAATGCCAAATTAATTAAGGGGGCTTAAGCCGTGAAAAAAGGATATAAATTTTTCTTACTAACTGGCTTTACCTGCCTGGCAGTTGGACTCATCGGTGCGGCTGTTTCTTTCAAATCCTTAGATCTGAATGCAGGCATCTCCAATATAAATATCGAGAAGAAGATTGCAGCGGCAAATATAGACACCCTCATCCTTCAAAACGATGACTCGAGCATCACTTTCGTCCCAACAAACGGTGATGAAATTAAGGTACGCTTAGTCGGTACGATACGAGAAACAAATGCTAACGAGTGCACAGTTGACGCAGCTGCAGAAGGCAACAATGTATGGCGCGTTGATGTTTGCATGAAGAAAAGTGATCGCATCAATTTTGGTTTTGATATCACCGAACTCAAAAATTGGATTGCCGGCCGCGGCTTTGGGCTCAAAACCGAGGTCTCTCTACCGGATAAAATGTATAAAGCCATCACCGTTACTTCCGATACAGGCAATATCAACTTCAATGATCTCAAATCTGAGAAGCTAACAGCCAGCACGGATACAGGCAACATTTCACTTGACCACTACGAAGGCAAGCAATTGAATCTCCAAGCAGATACAGGGAATATTCACATTCAAGAAGGGCAAGGAGATATAAAGATCAAGACAGATACAGGTGGCATTACGGCAAAATTGAGCGATACAGGCAATTCGGTCTCCCTTGAATCCGATACAGGCAGTGTCCGCCTTACATTAG
>NZ_JBFTQB010000012.1:0-20353 GCF_056398785.1 Paenibacillus sp. 01T422
CGTGTATATTTTCAGCACACCTTCCGCTACTGCCGGCGATTGAGTTTTTGCTCCAGTAACGAAACCTACCCAACCTAGAGCGTAACTTCCGATTGCAGAACCTAATCCCATCCCTACTTTACGAGCAAAGGAATATAAGGAATAAAGGGTTCCTTCGTAATGTTTGCCAGTTTGAAGTTCGGTGTAGTCGATACAATCTGTTACAAGAGCCCAAACGACCATGACGAAAACGATTGAGCCGATTGTAGCAAGGTTATATAAAACCATGAATACGTATACATTTTCAAATGTAACAAGTGTCATTAATAATGCTGCTACTAGACTGAAGATGGATGCAGCAATAACTAAAATTCTTTTGTTGTACTTCGCTACCAATTTGGGAACGATTACAAATAACACAAGCGTAACACCCATGCTAACGAAAGAGTTAATAGCGAAAGCACCAGGCATATGATAACGTTCTGCAAATACAATTGGAGCTAATTGGCTTACACCATTGATCATTAGTAACGAACCAATTGATGCCACCATCATACCGATTAACGGTCTATTTTTGATCGCTGCCTTAAATGCATCTATAAAACGATAATCGGATTTCGTTCCTACCGGTTCATCCACGCGGATACGTTCTGTTGTTAATCTGATAAGTCCTGAATAAGCTAATACAGATAAAATACTAAACACAATGGCAATTTGAAAGAATGCTTCTGGTACTACAGACTTAGTCTTATCATAGATAAACATGGGAACGAAAGATAAGAATCCAACCCCAACAATCATACCGCCAATAGCACGAGCACGTGATAATTTTGTGCGTTCAACAGGATCATTTGTAATAACGGAAGCAAGAGAACCGTAAGGGATCGAATCGGCTGTATAGGCGACACAGAAGAATAAATAAACGAATACTACCCAAACATGAGTTGCTGCAGATCCCCAACTAGATACATCAGCAAAAGATAATAAACAAGAAGCTGCTAATATCCATTTGGATATATTAATATACGGTAAGAATTTATCGCCGGATTTCCCTAATTTCCAACGATCCGGGAGAGTTCCCATAATCACATTACAAATGGCATCAAAGAATTTGCCTAATAAAAACATAGTCCCCATAAAGTAAGGGCTTACACCTAACACATAGGTACAAAAGATTAAGAAAAATCCACCTATATATAAGTTAACAAAGCTTCCCCCAACATCCCCCAGCGCATAACCAATTTGATCCCTTACCCCAAACTTCTTCATGAGTCACCCTCCAATGCAAGTACTTGATTTCTTTCAGTATACATCCAACATTAAAAACACTTTTACACTACAATTGCATGTTTTTATAGTAAAATTGCATCAATTTTTATCCAAAACGGAAATAGGCGTATGATTTCTCATACACCGCTTAAACAATTTATACCTCCACACACATCTCTTCAAGTTTTATGGGCTAGTTCTTATTCCTCTTTTTAAACTGTAGAGGAGTTATTCCTTCGACCTCTTTAAAAAACTTAGAAAAGTACTGAGGGTTGCTAAGCCCCACCATAAAGGATATTTCAGTCATAGATAGATTGGAATATAGGATGAGTTCTTTTGCTTCTTTTATTCTTCTCATATTCCGATAATGACTAATGGTTATTCCTTTTTCTTTCTTAAACACACGCATTAGATGTGAGGGATGTACGTGTAATTTCCGCGCCATTTCCTCCATAGAAATGTCCTCTGAGAAATTCATCTTTATATAATCTTCTGCTTTTTCTACAATAGATAAATTGCCGCTTTTCGATTTTCGGATTGTAGGATCGGAGTATTCGGTTACCATATTGGAGTGAATCTGATCCAGTTCAGAAAGGGTCTCGGAATGCTCGATTATAATGGCATATTTCTCGGATATAAAGTGGCATTGCCATGCACTTAAGCCCCCCTTTTCAGCTGCATAACTATAAAGGGTATTGTGGGATAATAAAATATTCTTAAAGGATCGAACTTTATTATTAGGGACTCTGTTAAGAATGTTTAATTGTTCATCGCTGAATATCCGAGGAGCCTCCCCTTCATATTCGATCATGCCTATTATTCTTCGCCATTTGTGTTATTTCATTCAAGGGGTTGTCTTACTTGTGATAAAGTTCCCTGCATTTGATCTTAAACTAATCTGTTCGTTAGTTCAACAGACAAAGGCAGTCTCCGTGTGCCGGCTGCCTTCATGCCAAAAAAGAAGGAGCATCAGCTCCTTCTTCATGAGATTGGCGGGTAACAAAAGATTACCTGCAAGGGTGAATCTCCTTCACGGACCCACTTCATAGTCGTCATAGAAGCCGGTAAGAAGAAGGTATCTCCTTGACCGATAACTACCATTCCCGAGTCATAGGATAGAGTCCCTCTTCCTTGTAGGACAATTGCGATAGCAAAGGGACCGTTTGAATCGGTCCGTGTCCGATGCTTGAATAAGTGCTGACAAGCATCCACCAGTGTTAACGCATAGTCCTGGCATCAAATGTACATTCAGTCAATATCAAGAAGTTCAAGGATGACGCCCAAATCGTCTGTGCTTTCTACATAAGCATATTTATTGCCATTTTGAATAAGCGGGAACCCGAATTCCTCCAGCTTAGCAGCTGTTTCAAGCATTCTATTCTTGGCCTTGAAAGCGATGTGATGAACTCCCGGACCTTTTGTATCAAGGAATTCCTTCCAGGTTGAAGGGTCACTGGTAGGTTCAATGAATTCGATCACTAGATTTTCCATGTGAAAAAAGGAAAGCCTTACTCTCCCTTTTGTGGGTTGCCCCATGTAGCTAACTGTGTCGCTGCCATCTTCATTAGCCATGATAATCGTGGGAGCAGGGACTCCTAAAAGCTCAGCAAAGCGAAGGGTCGCCTTCTCCACATCACGAACGATCATGGCAATCTGACAAACCAGAGTTGTACCTAGAATCGTATGTTCCATCGTTTTTCTCCTTTCCTTTAAGCAGGATTGATTCGATAGCTAACAAAAGCCAAACGCCTGCTGTCTGGCGACCAGGAATTGACGTTAAGCGTTCCCTGCCCCCCGAACAGTTCGACAATCGTTCGATCCCCGCCCCCCGAGCTGGACATTACACGAATTTCCACCTCTTTGTTGGCGGGATGATCGCCTGGGGAGACATCTCCCTTGCGATAAGTGATATAGGCTACCAATTCTCCATCCGGAGACACATGAGGGAACCAATTATTGCTCTCGTCAAACGTCATTTGGGTCTGCTCACTGCCATCAGCATTCATACGCCATACTTGCATAAGACCTGTTCGTACCGAGTTGAACCAGATGTGTTGCCCGTCAGGAGAATATTCAGGGCCATCATTTAAACCGGTGGTATGCGTTAATTGTGTTTCTATACCCCCGTTTACAGGAATGGTGTAGATGTCGTATTCACTGTTCCGCTCTGCGCAATAAGCTAGCGTACTTCCGTCCGGTGACCAACCGTGCAAGTAGCTTGGAGCTAACGGCGTAATCAGCGTCGGCTCGCCACCCTGCAAGGGAAACGTATAGATACGAGAATGACCATCTTCGTGAGTGTGATGACTTACCGCAACATACGAGTTATCCGGCGAGAGCACATGGTCGTTATTGCATTGAACGGCGTAACCGGACTCAATAGCTGCACTTTCCCTTGTCGCAAGCTCAAACTTATAAAGTCGGCCTAAGCTATTATAAACAAGATGATTGCCATCACACGTCCAATTGGGCGCTTCAATCAGAAAATCAAACTCAGCTAAGATATTCCGTTCGCCACTAACCACATCGACTGTTTCCAATAGGCTGATCACGTTTCTTCTTTCTACTGTTCGTGGTTCCTTTAACGTATTCATCGCAAATCTCCTTCATTTTCATTTCGCCTAACGATTAAATAGGCATAGGTTCTCCTTTATAATTGATAAAAAAGGATTCTGGAGCCATTTCCTTTTTCATTTCGAGAATGTCGAGAATGCCATTGGCACTTTCGGCAGGGTCTCCGGGAGCTCTCTCGCCACCCATGTCTGTCTTGATCCAGCCTGGGTGAATGGCGTATACACGGATTCCTTTATCTTTTACATACCTTTTAAGCTGTTTAGAGAACATATTGATCGCTGTTTTGGAAATCGCATAAGGAAAATCTCCCCCATAGGCATTGGAGATACTACCTGCTTCGGATGAAATGTTTAGGATGGATTGCGCTTCACCCTCTCCCATTAGAGGCAGCAAATGTTTGATGACCATCATCGGACCAAACAAATTAACTTCGAAGGAACGAACGACATCCTCGATAGGCAATTCTTCTAAAGCAACCCCTCTTCCGAGTAAAATCCCCGCGTTGTTAATGACGGCATCGACCGTTTGTTTTTCTGCACGTAACGCTTCCGCTAACCGGGCAATCGATTCTTCGTCGCATACATCGAGCTGAACAGGATTAATTTGGCCGGGGAAACGGCTGACCAGTTCCAACAATTTTCCCTGTTCCTGCGGTGAACGACTGCCAGCTATAACCTTGTGACCCCTCTGTACGGCAGCGAGTGTCAGTTCGAACCCAAGACCACGATTTGCACCGGTAATGACAATATTCATTTCTGCTCCTCCTTTTTGCCCATGTTAGGCTCGGGGCTTGATGTTCAAATTAACACCCAAATCGTCCTCAGCGTCGACAATGGTCCAGCTGCTGCCAGGATAATAACCTATAGTCCGCATAGCATAACCCATCTCCTCCAGCTCGCCGATGATGGCATCACGCTTCTCGCCAACCTGGAAACCTAGATGATGTACACCGTTGCCATGCTGATCAAGAAACTCCCTGAACGTACTGTCTTTCTCGTCTGGTTCGTGCAATTCAATAACGAAGTTGCCAACCCGGATATTCGCAAGCTTGAGACCATAGAAGGCCGGTTTTCCACGATACGTCAAATCRGGATTATGTACGGGAGGAAGATAACGGATTTCCGGCACAGGAAAATTCAATAAATTTGCCCAAGTCTCCGCAGCCTTCTGGATGTCATTAACGACAATAGCGATCTGAATAAAGCCGTCAAAGCTAATGTTATTTTTCATTTTTACACCTTCCTATTTTCATTTTCACTTCTTCTGCCTCATTCCTTCACACTGCCCATCACTAGCCCAGTTGTAAAATACTTTTGCAAGAAGGGATAGATGCATAAAATCGGTATCATCGCCAAGAACATTTGCGCAGCTCCCGTCGTTCGAGCACTAACCATGGACAAATATTTGGATAAGTTGCCACTAAGATCGGTGTTGTTGCGAATAAATTCTTCCGGATTCACGACAACCGTTTGCAAATAGGTTTGTAACGGATAATTCTGAATTTTGTTCATATAAATCATGCCGTCAAACCAGCTGTTCCAATGGTCTACGAATGAAAATAACGTAACTGTCGCCAGCGTGGGTATTGAAACCGGCAAAATTACCCGGATTAGCGTCTGCACATGACTCGCGCCGTCCATATACGCCGCCTCCAGCAATTCCTTCGGCAGACTACGCATGTAATTCATCACGACCAGCATGCTGAACACAGGGACTGCCCCTGGCAAAACAAGCGCCCAGATGGTATTCATTATTCCGGTGCTCTTCACCACCATGTAGGTAGGAATCAATCCGGCATTGAAGAGGATAGTCACAACAAAGAACCATGAGAAAATACTCCGCGCACCAAAATCCTCTTTGGATTTAGAAAGTGGATAAGCTGTCAAAATGATCAATAGTAAATTGAGCGGAACTCCGATGGCCGTTCGTTTGATAGAGACTAGCAGCGACATGAAGAATTTCGAGGTATTCGTAATAAATTGATAAGAGATTGTTGTAAATCCCACTGGGAAAAAAGTAACTTCCCCTGCAGCTACGGCTACTTTATCTGAAAATGATACAGCCAGCAGGTTGATAAACGGCGCTATGCACAAAAGTGCAACAAGCAGCAGGAATACGGAATTGCTCACTAGGAATATTTTGCGTGATATGGAATCCTTTATTCCCATGGTCATCTCTCCTTTCCATTAGAAGACTCTATAGCCGGTTAATTTGTCCGCCAAGTAATAAGACACAACGATAAAAATTAGCGATACACACGACTTAAACAGGCCTGCGGCAGTGGAGAGCGCGTATTGCGCCTGCTCAATGCCCAGACGGAACACGAATGTATCCAAGATATCGCCAGTGGAGTAGACCACGGGGCTGTACATATTATAGATTTGATCGAAACCGCCATTAAGGATATTCGCAAGGCCCAAGACGGTCATCAGTACGACCATTGATGAGATACCAGGCAGAGTGATGTGCCTTGTCTGCTGCCAGCGATTTGCGCCGTCAATGACTGCGGCCTCGTAAAGTGCAGGGTCTATGCCTGTGAGTGCAGCCAGATAAATCACCGATCCGAATCCAAAAGTTTTCCAGATATCGCTTAGGACCATCGTGGCTGGAAACACATTCGGGTTTCCCAGGAAAAAGATGGGCTCTATACCAAGCTTGGATAAAACAATATTGACAAAGCCCTCGTTCGGTGACAAAAGATTTAATAAAATGCCAGATAAAATGACCCATGATAGAAAGTGCGGTAAATAGACCAGCGTCTGGAAAATACGCTTCGTAAAATGATTCCTGACTTCGTTGAGCAGCAGAGCGAACCCCACCGGAACCACGACGCCGGCAATCATTTTACACAATGCAATAATAACCGTATTCCGTATAACCATCCCTATATTCGGCATGGAAAATAACGTAACGAAATTTTGAAAGCCTACCCATTGTTGGTTCCCGAACATCCCTTTCGCCGGAATAAATTTTTGAAAAGCGATGATTACGCCAGCCATGGAGCCATAGCTGAAGATGGCTACCAGAACAACAGCGGGGAACAACATGAGATATAAGGGTAGTTCTCTTAACATCTTGTCTTTTCGTTTCAGACTCGCAAACACCGCTTCACCACCACCTGTCAATGATTGGGAACCTGTCTGCGGCGAGACAACACCCGCCGCAGCCATTTACGAATTATTTGGCCGGGTAAATTTTATCAAGTTCATCAAGTGACTTTTGGCCGCCTGCCTTCAACCACTGCTGTACAAAGGTATCGAAATAATCGACAGGTTTAGCGCCTGTTATGATATCAGTAAAGGTTGTTATGGTAAGGGTATCCAATGTTGACACATTCGTTAACCATACGTCTGGCCTTTGAATACCAAGGATACTCTGGACGATCGCCTTGTCGGGGATGTACTTGTTCAATACGATGGGCAAGGAGCCTGACTTTGACATTTGACCCCAGGTACCGAAGGCGTTGTCATCTTTGGCAAGAGTTCCATTCTCAAAGCCAGCAATGTAGTCATATAAGGGCTTTGCGGCTGGAGGGAGACCTTCAGATGACCCTTTGTCCATAGCTTTCAACAAATCAGCTGCGTAAACCTCACCCGGTTGATCGATATAAATTGGCGATAGTCGATATTGCTCATTAGCCCAGTATTTATCGTAGACATCCTTTGTCGAATAGTTAACGGTCTCATCGTACAGATTTAGCATCTTAATAACGGCTTCGGGGTTTTTGTAATCTTTCCTCACCATCGTCATCTGGCCAACAGCGTTACTCTCGATACCAATTTTGTAATCGTAGCCGGACTGTGTGGGTATAGGGTATGGACGTACAATAACCCCATCTTTTTTATAAACATTATTGTATGGGTACCAGGTGCCCCAATTGCTGCCGAAAGCCATACCGATCTTACCGCTAGTAATATCTTCTACGAGTGCTGATTCGCTTTTTGACGTAAAATCCTTATTAATAAGTCCTTGTTTATACATATCTGCCAATACAGCAAGCGCCGGCTTCATGTTCGGCTGAATCCAAGCAAACGTCATTTTGCCATTCTGGTCACGATAGAACATGCTCTCGTCGCGTCCAGGAACACCAAATGCGGAAACCAAACCGAGAATGCTGGCATGATTTTGCCTGATAAGATCCTTGTTGAGGGCAAGCCCAACCGTATCGCCATTCTTACCATTTCCATCCGGATCTTCGGTAGCGAACTTCTTGGCAAGAGCAACAAGTTCTTCTACGGTCTTGGGTGGCTGAGAATTCGTGCGCTTGAGCCAGTCTTCCCGTATCCAAAGAAACGGTGCCTCGTGGAAGTTGTCGTTCATACGTGGTATGGCGTAAAGTTTGCCATCTATTGTAGCTCCCTGAAAGGAATCAGCAAATCGCTTCTGATATTCCTTGATTGAATCCGTTGCGTATTTGTTATACACCTCGGTAAGATCAGCAAGCTGCCCATTCTGTGCCAACTGCAGGAATACGTTTGGATCCTGCGTTTTGAAGACGTCCGGCAGATCGCCTGAAGCAATGATGGCATTCAGTTTATTTTTATAGGCGTCCGTGCTGCTGTCTGCCGTGAAGGCAACCTGAAGATCGATATTGAGCTTATCTTTGAACAAACGGCTCCAACGGTTGTCTTCCCAGGTTTCTTTGTCAAGAAGCTTGGAAGCTGCTGCGGTTTGAACAGCCCAAGTCATCGTGACAGGCTTCTGATATTTCCCATCAGGGTCTATGTTTTCTGAGGGATTGATAGTGCTCTTTGCATCAGACCCTGTCCCTGTGGTAGCGGTTTCACAAGCTGAAATAGTAAAAACCGTAAGTAGGGCCACCAATGCGTGCGGTAGAACTCTTTTGATTTTCAGCTCTTTCACGTGTAATTCCTCCTGTATTTGGATTGATGAACATGTAGACAACACCTGTATAAAGTCACTTCCAACGTTCCGTCACCATAAACACGCGTTTATTCAACGCTAAAACCACCCTATGAATCGCCAAAAACCGACTGAACGCGCGTTTATTTTTGTTCAAAAAATTTTCGAACCTCTTTACCACCATTTTCATGCTCAATTGCGCCAATCACTCTGTAAACACGTGTCTATGGACTCATCATACACAACCGATAAAAGCGCTGTCAACCATTAATTTCTATGAATTTCCAAACAAAAAATCATCATCTCTCATAATCTCCATTGTCTAAACACGTGTTTATGGTATAATTATCAAACAGCATACATTTCACTCATTGTTGAACACAAGGAGGTATTATGCAGAAAAACGATGCACACTTCACCCCCATCTTTGATGGGATAACGCTCACAGGATGGCATTTCGTTCCTCGCTTGCCTGTTCCCCGCGCTCCCGGCGAACCTGGCCCTGATACGACCACCGAGAAATACCAACATGCCGCGCAGACATGTGGTAAATGGACAGTTGAGGATGGTGCAATCACAGGACGGCAGGATCCACCTGGATCCGGTTATGGTGGTTATCTGCTTAGCGATGAGGTTTACGGGGATTATGAATTGATCTTCGAGGCGCGTCCCGACTGGCCAGCGGATACCGGCATCTTGGTACGTGCCTCAGCCCTTGGTTCACAAGGCTTCCAGATTCTTCTGGATCACCGTCGTTCGGGAAATATAGGTGGTATTTATGGCAATGGGATCGGAGGCTTCCATGGCATTTCTTTCACCTTAGATGCGAAATACGATGAGCAAGGAAATCCCGCAGGGCTGCGACTGGAAGATCCCTCGACAACCATTGAACCCCTTACCCCCGACAAGCCCGCACTGCTTGATTATGCGGCAACTGGGGAGCAGTTCCTGTCCATATGGAAATGGAATGATTGGAATGAATTCAAGATTCGTGTTGAAGGAGCATCCCCACGAATCACCGTCCATATTAACGGTATGAAAATATCTGAAATGGATACAGCGGATCTGAAGCACCCCTTATATAATGCAGCCAAGGTCCGGGATCTGCTGGGCTCGAAGGGACATATCGCATTTGAAATCCATGATAACGATCCCGGAATGGGGGACGCGCGATGGGCACCACACGCAGCCTGCAGGTGGCGCAACATTCGAATTCGGGAGCTTAGTCGACCGGGGAACGAAACATAGATTTAAATTCTTCTACACGATTCTCTGACAACCAGACTACAATCAACCGTGATCTCTTTGATGTCCGAAGTCTTCTGTTCAATTTTGGTGATCAAATAGGAGGTCATACGTTTCAACATTTCGCTAAAATCGACACGAATGGTTGTTAACGCAGGATGATGTTTCTCACTTAGGGCATGGTCATCGAAACCAATAATAGATAGATCTTCGGGAACTCGCAGTTTATGCTCTTTAAGCGCCCTAATTGCACCAAAGGCAACACTATCATTCGCGGCTATGATCGCTGTTGGCAGGTCAACTTCCTGACTGATTAGGTTTTGTATGGCCATATAACCGCCTCGCTCGTGAAAATTGGCATCCAGAACCCAATTCGGATTCACCTGCAAGCCGCACATGCGCATCGCTGTTTTGTAGCCCTCATATTTGGTCTGTCCAGATAGACGATTCATGTCTCCATTGATGACACCTATGCTAGAATGACCAAGTCCTGCCAAATAGGCTACAGCCTGTTTCATGCCCGAATCATTATTAAATTTGGATACGATCCGATTGGGCTCAGGATGCTCCGAAAGCGTTTGGTCAACAATGCCAATCACAAATCCTTCATCGATCAATTCTTCAATGAACGGTTCATGAATGGCTGCGCCGATAAAGATGCCTCCATCAATTCTACGCTGAAAGAAAATCTCTTTAACATTTTTGATCATTTCCGTGTCCTTGGCATCACGAATAATGTGTGTAAGCACATAGTAGCCATGCTCGGAAGCATGTTCTATAACACTAACGATAAGCATATTCGTCAGCATATCGCCGGATACATTCCCTTGCTCAATGAGAAACAGACCGATCGTACGTGCTCGCTTCCCCGCAAGGACCTGGGCGGACACATTAGGGAAATAATTATATTGTTGGATCACTTTCAGAACTTTCTCGCGCGTCTCAGCAGGTACATTAGAATAATTGTTGATGACCCTGCTTACCGTGCTTCTGGAAACGCCGGCAAGCCGAGCAATCTCTGTGCTATTGATATCTGTTTTTTTCATGTTGCTCATCCTCTTTCGTGAACGCGTGTTTACGCACATCATACACATGCCTAGAAATCGTTGTCAATGTTTTTTTAGCACATGATTAGCATCAACATTGCAGTAAAGCAATTATCTGTTTACAAAGGATGGGATTCCGATGCGTCTTGGCGGTCAAGTATTTCTTAATGAGAAAAACCCGGAGAATTGGGCCTTTGCCCTCAAGGAAGCTGGCTTTCGCGCAACAACTTGCCCGATTAATGGTGAGGATGATATCAGTGAGCTTGAAGATTATCTGACATTGGCCAAGCGCCATGACATCCTAATCTCCGAAGTCGGCGCCTGGAGCAATCCAATCAGCCGAAATGAGGAGACAAGGCAGCAAGCCATCGCCTATTGCATCAAAAGGCTGGAGCTGGCAGAACGGATCGGAGCACAATGCTGCGTCAATATAGCTGGTTCCCGTGGGGAGCAATGGGATGGTCCGGATCCTGACAATTTTAGTGATGATACTTTTGAGTTGATTGTAGCAACAACCCGCGAAATTATAGACGCCGTTAAGCCTGAGCGTACCGTTTTTGCTTTGGAGATGATGCCTTGGATTTTCCCGGATTCCGCAGATTCTTACCTTTCCTTGGTTCAGGCGATTGACCGCAAAGGCTTTGGCGTGCATTTCGATCCTGTGAACATCATCACAAATCCACGTATTTATTATCGCAATGGCGATATGATACGAGATTTCTTCACGAAACTTGGACCCTATATTCGAAACTGCCATGCCAAGGATATTCTTCTGAGAGGTAAGTTAACCGTCCATCTGGATGAGGTTATCCCTGGTCAAGGTCATCTGGATTATCGGACATTCCTCACAGAACTTAACAAGCTTCATCCCGATACTACGCTCATTATTGAGCATCTTTCAAGCAATGAAGCCTATCGCGAAGCTAGTGGGTACATCTCAAGAATTGCTTCGGAGCTCAGAATTCCTATGTAAGAAAAAGTAAAAATAGAAACAACCTGAAAAAACCGAGAATCAGGGTTACGCAATAAGAAACCGGGACTCCCTCGGAGTCCCGGTCTTCATCTATCTATCAATCCCCCATCCCGAAAATGCACAACCTCTTGCTTTTTGCGCCACTATCACTAGAACCCATCCATATATTCTTTCCAAAGAGAAATTGATCTTTTTCGCTCATTAGGGTAAAATTCCCGATAAAGCGCTTTCAATAATCTGAGAAGGATGGGAATCAATTGATGGGATTTGAATATTTATTTCAAGTGATAATTGCCGGCATTTGCGGACTATTCATTAGATATGAACGTAAAAACAGAATGAAAGAAGCTGGAATTAGAACTCATTTTGTTGTTGCTATTGGTGCTTCTTTGATGATGCTAGTTTCCAAATATGGCTTTTATGATGAACTAGGACAAACTGGCATAGCTCTTGATCCCTCAAGAATAGCAGCCCAGGTTGTAAGTGGTGTAGGGTTTCTAGGAGCAGGTATGATCTTTATGCAACGGCATACGGTGAAAGGTCTTACTACAGCAGCAGGGATCTGGACAACGGCAGGCATCGGAATGGCTATCGGATCTGGCTTATATGTCTTGGGAATTGGTGTTACCGTTCTAATTCTTTTGGCTCAAATTTTGTTGCACAGACGTTTTTCTTGGTTAAATGCACCTAGATCAGAACACTTAATTATACGTATAATTAACGAAGCAGGCTCATTAGAGAACCTGCAAACAATGCTTAAAGAAAAAGGGATCAGGATCATAAATTTTCAAAGTGAGAAATTAAGGGGAACCTCAGAAATTCACTTGGATCTCACGATTAAACTACCTGTGGATTTAGATTTTGACCAAATTTTATCCCTCTTTCACAACATCCCCTTCGTTAATGCAGTTGAGGTCCAGTAATGCGCTGCGCTGGATTCTTGTATCAACTTAACCCGACTAATAAAAATAAGGACCGGAACCCCCTCGGGGTCCCGGTCCTTTGCATAGCAGCCCTCTGGGCTCAAATCATATTCGAAGTGTGCATTCGACTACCACTCGGCGACACTGCCATCTTTATGCCGCCATACAGGGTTCTGCCATTGATGCCCAACAGCCGCCATCTTCCTGACATGCGCTTCGTTCACTTCAATACCTAGTCCAGGCCCTTGAGGGATTTGGACGAATCCGTCTTTATACGCAAATACAGAACCATCAACTATATAATCTAGCAAATCACTGCCTTGATTATAGTGAATGCCTAGACTTTGCTCCTGGATGAACGCGTTATGTGCGGTTGCGTCCACCTGAAGACATGCCGCCAACGCAATAGGTCCAAGCGGACAATGCGGTGCCAGAGCAACATCATAGGCCTCCGCCATCGAAGCAATTTTCTTACACTCTGTAATCCCCCCGGCATGGGAGAGATCAGGTTGGATAATATCCACATAACCATCCGCCAGCAGCGACTTGAAATCCCAACGGGAGAACATTCTTTCACCAGTTGCGATAGGGATAGACGTATGCCGGGCAATTTCACGTAATGCCTCGTTATTTTCAGCCAAGACAGGCTCCTCGATAAACATCAGTTTGAAAGGTTCGAGCTCCTTAGCGAGAATTTTGGCCATCGGTTTATGGACGCGACCATGAAAATCAACGCCAATACCTACATATTTGCCGACAGATTCGCGAATAGCAGCAACACGTTCCAACACTTGATCGATCTTCTCGTAGGAATCAATATATTGGAGCTCCTCTGTCCCATTCATTTTGACCGCCGTGAATCCTGCGTCAACAATGGATTTAGCCGCTTGACCGACATCACTTGGACGGTCTCCCCCAATCCAGGAATAGACACGAATCGAATCCCGGCAAGCGCCACCTAATAATTGATAGACAGGGGCATTATAATATTTGCCTTTAAGATCCCACAACGCCTGATCAATGCCAGCAATCGCACTCATCAGAATTGGACCCCCGCGATAGAAGCCTGCGCGATACATCGTTTGCCAATGATCTTCGATACGAAGTGCATCTTTCCCAATCAGATACGTCATCATTTCATGAACAGCCGTTTCCACCGTGGCTGCCTTGCCCTCAATCACAGGCTCCCCCCAGCCTACAAGGCCTTCATCGGTTTCCAATTTGAGGAATAGCCACCTCGGAGGTACTTTGAATAGTTCATAGCCGGTAATTTTCATAAATCATATCCCCTCTCTATTGGGTCGCCCTGACGAACTGAGCTGCTTTTTGTGTTAATTGTTCTAAAGAATCGGTATTGATAACCCACTTACCTGGGACAAGCGAACCGCCAATCCCTAAGGCAGCAGCCCCAGCGTCCACAAAAGCGCGAATATTGTGCAAATCTATGCCGCCCGTTGGCATTAGTGGAATTTGCGACAGAGGGCCTCGCAGGCTCTTGATAAATGACGGCGAGATGGTGTCAGCCGGGAAAATCTTCACGATATCGGCACCATGTTCATAAGCCGTCACGATTTCCGTAGGCGTAAAAGCGCCGGGAATACTGACGGCACCATAACGTTTGGTCAGACGTATCGTTTCCACGTTCAGCGACGGCGAGAGGAGGAACGAGGCTCCGGCAAGCAGCGCTGCTCGCGCCGACTCCGGATCGAGTACGGTCCCGGCCCCGATCGCCATGTCGTCGCCGAATTCGGCGCGCAGCAGACGAATGGCCTCTAGGGCACCTGGAGTGTTCATCGTGACTTCGATCAGCCGAATGCCTCCTGCATGCAGCGCCTGCGCTACAGGCAGCATATGCTGCAGATCCGTACCCCTCACGATGCTGATAATTTTGTGTTCAAGAATCTGTGACAAAATGGACATGCGATTCTGCTCCTTCCAATGGCTGTTATCCTTTGACAGCCCCTTCGGTCAAGCCCGAAATTAATTGCTTTTGGAAAATAAGTACAATGATCAAAAGAGGCAGCACACTGATCACCGAGCCAGCCATAATCAAATGATAGGGTGTATTGTTGCTGTCCTCCAGCGCCTTCAGAGCGACAGCGAGGGTCATATTTTCTTTGGATCTTAGAATGACAACAGGCCACATAAAGTYATTCCATTGTTTGACAAATAAAATGATGCCCAGCGCCGCAAAAGCGGATCGCAAATTAGGTAAAACTACTTTACGGAACAAGGTAAATTCAGAGCATCCGTCAATGCGCGCTGCTTCCATCATCTCATCAGGAATAGACCTGCAGTATTGGCGCATGAAGAAGATACCGAACGCATTGGCCAAATCAGGAAGGATAACTCCCCAGCGATTATCGATTAAGTGGAGATTTTTATAAATAACAAATAGCGGTACCATCGTGGCCTCATGGGGAATCATCAGCGAAGCAAGCACAAAAACAAATAACACTTGTTTACCCCTGAAGTGATATTTCGCAAAAGCGAATCCCCCCAAACCACATAGGAATAAGGTTGCTATCGTAAAAACACTGGACAGCAGAAGGCTGTTCCAGGTCACTGTGCCAAAACCTCTGTTGACAAAAAGTTCGGTGAAATTCCCCCATTGCCATATATGTGGAAGCCAGGTCGGTGGATTGGTGAATATTTCGCTAATCGACTTAACGGATGAACCGAACAACCATAGCAGCGGAAAGATCATGACAATCGAAACCAAGATCATCAGAATGAACATGATAATGGCTGTCCATCGCGTCTTTCCCGTACTTAATTTAGGCCTAACCGGCCGGTTGAGACTGACCGCATTTTGCAAATTGTTCCCTCCTTATCTCTTATTTCTCATCAAACAAACGCATCTGGATCAAAGAAATGATCATCATTAGAATAAAAAAGCATACCGCAATCGAAGAGGCATAGCCGAAATTAAAATTTTGGAAGCTTTCGTTAAATAACATCAGAACAGGCGTTAATGTTGAATTAAGCGGACCACCTTTGGTCAGAATGAACGGTTCTGTAAACAAGGAAAAAGTCCCAATCGTTGATAATACCGTGCAAAAGAGTAAAATCTGCTTAACAAGCGGCACCGTAATCAGGAAAAAGCTTTTTATTTTGGTTGCGCCATCCACATACGCAGCCTCATACAAGTCCTTGGGAATGCTTTGCAGACCCGTTAACACCAGCAGCATATTGTAGCCGAGCCAACGATACAGCACCATCATCGCGACAGATATCCGAGCCCACCAAGGCGATTCCAGCCAAGGGATCGGTTTACTGGTCCAGTGCATATTAGACAGCAGCGTATTGATTAGCCCATCCTGTGTATTGAATAACAGTACGAATACAAAGGACACAGCAACAACGGATACAAAATTGGGAACAAATAAAGCCATCCTGAAAAACCCCTTGCCTACCATCCAATTGGCATTGAGCAAACTGGCAAAAATCAAGGCTAAGAACAGCATGATCGGCACATAGAGTAAAAAAATAACAACACTATTCCACAGGGACAGCCAAAACGTATGATCGCTTAATAACACTTTATAATTCTCGAAGCCTATAAAGTTCTTTTCCTTGGACCCATTCCAATCGGTAAAGCTCAGATAGAAAGAATAGATAATGGGGTACAGTGAAAAAAGTAAGAACAGTAGAAAGTAGGGCGATATATAAAAATAGGGAGCTAAACGAAGCTGCAGTTTCCAGCCTGGACTTCTCATGGATGTACCTCCTTAAAGGGTAAAAAGAAAAAAGGAGGCATCGCTCCGATAACCGGATGCAGTCATGCATACGTTTATCGGGCAGGATGCCGAAAGTGATTTACTTCCTTTTTGTTTTCTGGCGAAGCTCATCTGCCATGGCTTTCAGAGCTTGATCTGTTGACACATTATTCAAGAAAATTTGTGCCCATACGTCCGTCATCCGTTTATTAGCCATTGGGAAATCCGAAGAATAAGCAAGCGGATAGGTTTGTTTTAAGGACTCCGCATATACCTGACGGATAGGTTGGTTGTTAAAATAAGCGGATGGCTCATTAAAGGCTGCATCACTGTAAGTGGTCGTTAAAGATGGGAATAGACCAGCTTTTTTCATCATCGTAATTTGCGATGTTTCTTTCCCTAACATGAATTCAATGAATTTCCACGATTCTTCCGGATGCTTGGAATTTTTATTGATTGCCAAGTTCGATCCGCCTTGATTCGCACCTGTATACTTATCATCTTTGGACCATTTCGGCATGGTCGTTACTGACCATTTGCCTTTATCATCAGGCGCATATTGGCCTTCAATAATCGCATCGTGCCAGGAACCGCCAACTACAGTTGCAACCTTGCCTTCTTTGATCGCGTTCCCCCAAGGATCGGTATTAGCGCGCGCATCGTAGACGAGACCTTCCTTCTGCATTTTGACCAGATAATCCGTAATTTCTTTGACTTCCGGTTTTTCCACCGATACATTACCTTCTTTATCAAAATACCAGACACCACGCTGCCACATCATCGATTCAAAAACACGGTTGCTGGAGTTCGTCTTGGAGTCGCCGAACATAAGAACACCGGTTTTCTCCTTAATTTGCTTGGCCACTTGGTAATAATCATCCCATGTTTGGATTTTCTGAGCGACTTCCTTCGGATCCGTCGGTAAGCCCGCTTTGGCGAAAATATCATTACGGTAGAACATCACAACAGGACCGCTATCCCAAGGCATTGCGTAGACTTTGTTATCTTTGGTCGCATCTTCCCATTTGTAGGCGTTCATTTTATCTTTATACGGTTCGACACGTTTGGTAATATCCAACAAGGAATCAATCTGTACCATCTGCGCCATATTCGTAGATTCCAGCCCCACGATATCCGGCACTGCGTCCTGCGTGTTGGAGGAAATCAGATACTTCTGATATAAATCAGTGGATTTCATGATTTGATATTCCACTTCAATATTCGGATTTTCTTTTTTGAAAGCTTCTATATTTGCGTCCAAACCAGCTTTAGCTGACTCCCAGATCCAGACCACCAGCTTAACTTTCTTATCAGAACTTGCTGGACTTGCAGCACCGCCCGCTGTAGATGAAGAATTGGAACAAGCTGTCCCTATTAAGCTGACGGACAAACAAGTTGCCAATAAGAGTGACCAACTTTTTCTTTTCATGAAGAATGCCTCCCTGTATGTTTATAGCCTTATGTTAAAGTAAATGAAAAGGGTTTCATACCGACGAATGTTTGGAAAAAGTGCAATCTTTATCGAAAACGAAAAAATGCCTGCCCCCCTTCAGGGACAGGTGCATTTTTGTCTGGTTTTCTCGTCATTTTGTTTGAAGCCGGTACTGGCCAGGCGTCAAGGAAGCGCTTTTTTTAAACCATTTGGAAAAATATTTGGCATCATTAATGCCCACTTTCTCCGCAATTTCATCAGCCCGGAACGATGTGCTCCGCAGCAATGCTTTGGCCCTTTCCAACTTCCGTTTGGAAATAAATGAAATGAGGCTAAACCCCGTCGCTTCCTTAAAAATGGTGCTAAAATAACTGCGGCTTACGCCAATTTTGCTGGCAATGTCCGCCGCCCGGAGATCCAGATACAGATGCTGGTCAATATAGTCGATCGCGTTCAGAATATCCTCCTTATGCGAGTCATTAACCAGTTCGAACTCCTGCTCAATATGCCTCAGACGATGCAATCGATGTACGGATGACATCCACTGATCCGGGCTCGTGATGGGTCCTGCCTGCCTCCAACCGATGGAGCGGTTGTTGATTTTGCTTCGCAGCAGTTCCTCGTTGCAAGCCTGAAGACCTTGACTGCGGCAGATCAAGAAATAACTATCTTCCTCGCTTTGCAGCAGTAGCATATCCTCTTGTTCTGTGATGGTATAGGATAATTCGCTTAATACATCAGACCGATTCAAAGGTGAATGCCCACCTTGAAAGATATGAATCATGTAACCACCTTCTGTCATCCATTTCCATTCCTTCTCCAATCGCTGCATGAACTGATTCCTGGCTGTCTGATTCTTATCAATAAGCCATTCATCCAATTCACTATGCTCCACAGGGGGCTCATCAGGGACTACTCCTGTTGGTTTAGACAACTGCTTGGCAATTTCTTGGTGCAGATGATCCAAACATTCATCCAACTTCTGTTCATCCAAACTTGTCTTCACGATGTAATCCGTTATTCCAATCTGTATCCCTTGTTTGGCATAATCGAAATCCTTATGGCAGCTCAGGAATAAAATCTTGGTATCTGGCGCTTCCGATTTCACCTTCTGGGCGAGTTCAATACCACCCATCTCTGGCATCACAATGTCCGTAATGACCACATGCGGCCGGTGTTCCAGAAATTTGTTCCAACCTATACTTCCATTGGGTGCGTCGTCAACGACGATCATCTGATGTTTGGCCCAATCCGTTGTCAGGCGCAATCCTTTGCGAACCAATTGCTCGTCATCGACAATAAGCACTTTAATGTAAGGTTCGTTTATAGTGTTTTCGGCCATTTTAACTTCACCTTTGTTCCTTTATTTCTTTCCGAATGGACCACTAATCCATAGGGTTCGCCAAAATGATGTTTAAACCGTTCATCCACATTTCTCATCCCAAGTCCACCTGTTTTCCCTGGAATGACTTGTCCTATGGAAATAAACTTCATATGCTCCGCGCGAATGCCAATGCCATCATCGACAATCTCTGCATGAATGTGATTATCCTTGGAACTAATCGTAAATGTGATATGACCTTGACCATCGATAAATCCGTGGAAAAATATGTTTTCAAACAACGGCTGCAGCACCATACGCGGAATCAGGCGCTCCTCAAGTCCCGGTTCAATCTGTAGGGAATAGGTAAACACATCCCCATAGCGATATCGCTGCATTTGCAAATAATGATGAATGATTTCAAGCTCCGTATGTAGCGGCACCAACACCTGCTTCACGTTAAAGCTGCCTTCCAGCACCACCACCAGATGCTCCAGCATCTTGAGAATGTCTGTCTGGCCGGCAAGTCGAGCTTTCCACTGAATACTGTTCAAGGTATTGAATAATAAATGCGGATTAATCTGATAATGAAGCGCTTTTAATTCGGCTTCGCTTTTGAGTTTCTCTGTCGTGCTCATCTCATCGATTAAATCCCTGATCTGGCCCGTCATCCGATTGAATGTCTCGCCGAGATAACCTAATTCGTCCGAGGCATAGATTGGCGTCTGAATTGAAAGCTCGCCCTGTCCGAACCTGCGCATAGATTGGGCCATCTTCTTAATCGGCTTCGTAATCTGGAAGGAGAAAAATCCGGCCATCACCAGACCAAGAACCAGACTCATTACGGAAATAAATAACGAATATTTCATAATAATACGGGAAGATTCGAAGAACAAAGGATATGGAATGCTGGCTTCCACCACCCAATTCTCCGATTCCAACTGCTTCGACCATACGATGTCGTTCGCATGCGAGACATAAGAAGCTGATGTCTGCAGCACCATACCCC
>NZ_JBFTQB010000013.1:0-18059 GCF_056398785.1 Paenibacillus sp. 01T422
CCTACCCGCTCTCTTTCGAAAGCCGGAAGTTCAATATACCATACTAACTCCTACCCGCTCTCTTTCGAAAGCCGGAAGTTCAATATACCATACTAACTTTTCATTTGCAACTTGTTTTTCTCAAGTTACTCGTTATTCCCGCATGTCTCAGCGGCAACTTTTATAAGATACCATAGATACTATTGCTGAGTCAACCCATAAGATGACTGTATTTTTTTGCCACCTAAAGCAAAGTCAGTTTTAGACCTACAAGCAGAAGGACACCAGGAACACCTAGAACGGTCACTGTCCCCAATGTAGCTGTATTAATCGGCAAATCCACCTGTGTGTAGGTGCTTAACAGATTCAGTGTGTATAGAAGGAATGCCGCTACAACAACGTTCAACACTAAAGTGGACAATAACCTGCCAGCCCCCCGGTTGCGTAAAACCGTAACTAGCAGAAGTAGTGATGATAGTATGAGTAATCCCCATACCGCATATTTGATATACACGTCTACACCTCCAGTAATCGATCAGTGTCAATCATGCTCAGATTTAGCCTTTTAGCCTGCTTAATAAGCATTTCAAATCTCTTCTCAGCAGCCTCCATCGCATAAATGGCATAGTCAATCTGATCCTTGTCCAAAGCAAACTCAAAGTGCGCCTGAGCAGCCACCCAATTCGCATGAGCCGAACGAATCTCTTGCAGCAGCATCTGCTTGTCCCGCAGAAGTTCTTCTTTCGCGTTTTTTTCAGTTTGTGGATTCTTCCTTCCATGCATGCCTAATAGAGCTGGTCTCATCTGCAATCCTCCATGGCCCCAAATGCGGGTTAATCTACCCTTATGCTTATGGGAGAAATAGAGCAATTAGAACTCTTGGCCTTCTTTTAGGGGAACAAAAAAAAGAGAGCTCTGCAGCTCCCTAGTAGACGCTTAACGCTATTTACAATTCCCTGCGGCCTTCCATGGCTTTGGATAGTGTTACTTCATCCGCATATTCCAAGTCTCCGCCAACAGGCAGTCCGTGCGCGATACGTGTAACCTTCAAACCAAACGGCTTCACTAATCGCGACAAGTACATAGCCGTAGCTTCACCTTCGATATTCGGGTTCGTAGCTAAAATTAATTCCTGTACGGTTTCATCCCCCAACCGCTTGAGCAGCTCGGCAATATGAATTTGATCGGGTCCGATCCCTTCCATAGGGGAAATTGCACCATGCAGGACATGATAGTAGCCTTCAAACTCTTTGGTCCGTTCCAAAGCAACCAAGTCCTTAGGCTCCTGTACGACGCAAATGACGGAACCATCCCTGTTCTTATCTTGGCAGATCCGACAAGGATCAACATCGGTAATGTTGCAACAAACTGAACAGTAGTGGAGGTTTCTTTTCACGTTGACGAGCGCCTTCGCAAAATCAATCACGTCTTCTTCTTTCATACGAAGTACATGAAAAGCAAGGCGTCCCGCCGTTTTGGGGCCTACCCCCGGCAGACGGGAGAAGGCATCGATCAACTTAGAAATCGGTTCGGGGTAATACAAAGGAAGTTCTCCCTCATCTTTCAGAATCGTAGCTCATGGTTATGACTAGAACAATCCGGGGATGTTCATTCCACCTGTGAATTTGCCCATATCTTTGTTCGCGATTTCTTCCGCTTTGGACATCGCATCATTTACAGCTGTAAGCACAAGGTCTTGCAGCATTTCTACATCATCAGGATCTACAGCTTCAGGCTTGATTGTGATGCTTTGCACTTTCTTGTGTCCATTCACAGTACAAGTAACAACGCCGCCACCAGCAGTACCTTCAATGACTTTTGTACCCAGTTCTTCTTGAGCTTTCATCATTTGCTCTTGCATTTTCTTCACTTGCTTCATCATTTGGTTCATGTTATTCATTCTCGTTTGCTCCTTTGTATTTAGTCTAGTCTTCTTTAATGGTCACTAAATCTTCGCCAAATAGCTGAATCGCTTCGGAGATCCACTCTTCTTTGGGAGCCGTTCCAGGGCTACCCTCTTCTGCCACAAGCTCCAGAACTTCTGGGATACTGCTAGTCGCATCATTCTTGGCGTCGTCCCACTCTTTGCGCATAACCGTAAGCAATCGCATAGGCTTGCTGAACTCAGAGGTAAGGACTTGCTCGATAATAAGCTTGTTTTCCGGTTTCTCTGTGGTGTTGCGGTGCATCTCGTTCTTGAAAGCAACCAATACCACATCATCCAGCATGGATACTAGATCACCATTCACAAACCAAGCATGAACCGTAATCTTCTTCTCCTTGACCAGACCCAGTACTTGACTCCATTTCATTAGAGCAGTCTTGGTATCCGGACCCTCAGAGGCTTTCAAGTATCCATCGAGCTTAATGCCTGACTTCTTAGATGGCGCAGTGGCCACCGGCATCTTGGGAGCTGGCTTCGACTCCGCCGCTGCACCCGTTACTCCCGATTTTACCAGTCCAGCTATCTGATCTTCAAGTTGTTTGAGCTTCTGAGTCATTTGAGCAAAAAGATCGCCTTGCGGCATCCGACTGCCCGCATCTGCCGCTGCGCTGGCAGCAGCACTTCCTTGGCCGCTATAGCCCCCGCACATCTTCATAATCGAAATCTCGAGCAGTGTTTGGGGCTGGGCGGAATACTTCATCTCACTCTGATAATGATTCAGTGTTTCAATCATGCCCATCATCTCATTTGGCGTAAAATGATTGGCAATTTCAGTGAGCTCGCGCATATCAAAAACGCGTTCTGTAATAACCGGCGAATTCGGCACCATGCGAACCATAAGCAAATCACGGAAATAATTAATCAAATTCTCTATGCATTTGTCGGCGCTTTTKCCTTCCTGCATGAAGGTATCGATAAGCTCTAGCGCGGCTCCAAGATTTCTCTCTTTGATGCAAAGCACGAGTTTCTTGAATTGATCGGAAGCCACCCCGCCAGTTATGGACAAAATGTCCGAGAGCTGCACTTCCCCTGTTGCAAAAGAAGTCGCTTGATCCAAAAGACTGAGCGCATCACGCATCCCGCCATCGGACAATCTCGCAATATAGTGGAGAGCTTCCTCGTTAACGGAAATCTGCTCCTGTTCACAAATATATGTCAGCCGCTGCACCTGATCATCCATCGAAACACGTCGAAAGTCAAAGCGCTGACAGCGAGAAATAATCGTTGCCGGAATCTTGTGCGGCTCCGTCGTAGCAAGTATGAACATCACATGGGCCGGCGGCTCTTCAAGTGTCTTAAGCAGTGCGTTGAAAGCCTCTGTAGTAAGCATGTGCACTTCATCAATGATATAGACCTTCTGCCTGACTTCAGTAGGAGCATACTTCACTTTATCCCGAATATCCCGAATTTCTTCGACGCCACGGTTAGAAGCAGCATCAATCTCAACGACATCCATGACTGCGCCGTCCGTAATTCGTTCACAGGCAGAGCAAGCATTGCATGGCTCCTCAGCTGGACCGTTCAAGCAGTTAACTGCTTTAGCTAATATTTTGGCCGTACTTGTCTTCCCTGTTCCCCGTGGACCGTTGAACAAATAAGCATGGGTAAGGCGATTTTCTCGCAAAGAATTCTGCAGTGTCTGCGTGATATGTCTCTGACCGACAACATCACGAAACGTCTGAGACCTCCACGTTCGATATAGAGCAATATGTGCCATAGTGTTCCTCTCCATTAATCCCTGCGTGGAATGCTGATTCCATTATACTATATCGCAACAGGGGATGAAATAGAGGATCAAGCATGGAATCGGATCTGTTGCAAATAGGTAAAATAAAAAACGCCTCAAGAAAAGGCGTCCAAGTTCGAAGTCATATGAAATTACTTAGTAAACACCGTGCACCTGTTATTGATAAAGTGATACAAGCGAACTCTTATCGTTAGCTCAAGTCAGGCAGCCCCTCGGCACATGAAACATCTCACTTACGGCTGCTTCCTTCCAGACCTGACCGGGTTCACGAGCATTCATTGCGAAGGACCCAACTCTCAACACCACGTGTAAGAGCCAGACCTCACATCACAGTACCGCTAACAGGAATTCAACCCCGCTACAGCGGATTGCGAGTTACAGGGCACCGCTACCTCCCCGTCTAGCACAGTAAAAATAGTATAGCTGATTCACCTGCAAATAGCAACTAAGGGGGAAAATCTACCTGAGACTTTCCTTGATTACTGTGACATTTTCACAGTTGTTTTGTAGCGCGGCATATTGGTGTCAAAAGCATTCTGGACTTGCGAGCGAAGATCTTCAACCTGTGCAGCCGTCAAGTTCGGTTTTGCTTTTATTTTCACCCGAGCATTGGGTCCGTTGATGGCAATATTGGATTTCTCGATGTCTTTAAACTGTGCGAGCACACTCTTCATTAAGTTCGAATCATCCTCGTAGTGATGATACGTAGGATTAAGCGGGTCGTTCGGATTCACATTGGTAATCCCCAAATACCCGTCCTTCTTGTAATTTTGCGTTTTATAATTGGCAGTATCCGTTTGCGGCGGGTTCTTGTTGCTCGAATTATTGCCGCACCCAACCAAGCTCATGGTAAGCAGGATTGCTATGGTTATTCTTCGCATACTCCTGAACATAAAAACACCTCCCATTGGACTCTAAGTCTAAACTTAGGATGACCAAGGGAGGACGTCTTATGCTGATTGGCGGCAAAGTAATTGATACCAATTAGATTCCGTATTTCTTTTTGAACTTGTCGACACGGCCGCCTACATCGATAAACTTCTGTTTACCCGTGTAGAAAGGATGGCAATTGGAGCAAATCTCAACGCGAAGATTTTGCTTGATTGAACCCGTTTCGAACACATTACCACAAGCGCAAGTCACTGTGGTTGCATGATAAGTAGGATGAATACCTGCTTTCATGTTGGTTCACCTCTTTCCGCCCTGAATCATTTGCTGAATCAGAGTTAATGGACGTACTTAACGTACTTTTGCATTGTAGCATATTCGCAAGTTCTAATGCAATGGAAAAACGAGTGGAAACTCCTATCTTAGAGAACCATTGTCGTATTTCTGTCGCTGGCGTAGAACTTTGGCGTATGCGAGTAAGACCCAAGCACAACATCCGGCAATTCCTGCTCGAAAATCTCAATCATTTGCTTCATCCCAAGCAGCTCGCCGCGCGCTTTAGGAATAATCCCTAAATAACTTTCAGGGTCAATATTCAGGTTGCGCAATTGAATTAATTTTAATCCCGTTCTTCGCACGAATTCGATCATCGCCTCAATCTCTTCTTCCCGGTCAGTTACGCCTGGGAAAACAAGATAGTTGATGGAGGTAATGACACCATTGTCCGTTGCGTAACGGAGTGATTTCTCTACATTTTTGAGCGTATAAGCCCTAGGTTTGTAATATGCGTTGTAGTGATCGTCCAAAGCACTGATCGTACTAACACGCATCAGATCAAGCCCAGCGTCTACGATGCCGCGAATATGGTCTGTTAGCCCTGCATTCGTGTTGATGTTGATATAGCCCATCTTCGTCTGTTCGCGAATTTGCTTGATAGCCGGAATAATAAGCGCCGCTTGTGTGCTGGGCTCACCTTCACAACCTTGTCCGAAGGAGATAATGCTATCCGGCGTACGCAGATGCTCCAGCATGATCTGAGTAATCTCTTCGATCTGGGGCTTAAAATTCATACGCGTCTGTGGAGCCACAAAGCCGCTCTCATCCGGTTGTTCCGATATACATCCGAAGCAACCTGCGTTACAGGAATAGGAGACCGGAACGGCTCCTTCCCAACGTTGCAGGAACGTATTCGAAGCCGTCAGGCACTCATAACCAAGTGCGCAGTTGGATAAGTGGGCGTACAAGCGGTTTTCCGGATACTTGGCAGTCAAGGTCTTGACCTGGGACTCAAGCTCCGTCACATCGCAATGTATCGGATTCCAGAAGTAGGGATTATCGGTTAGACGAGCAGCCACATAGAAAGCGTCATCCTTCCATACAACGGCGGTATAGCCGAACAGCGGCAACGCTTTGGTCTTGTCGGACTTGACGTAACCGGGAAGCAGCAGTCGGGTAAACCCCTGCGGCAGCAGCGCACCAACAGCGTGATAATCGCCTGGCACCAGCTTCATATCGCCAGTCTCAGCATCTATGCCTACTGGTCGCGTAAAAGGAAGACTGACAAGCRTCGCCCCTTCGGGCAGTGGAATCAGCTCATCTTCCATAATTTCTGTTATCATTTCAGCATTTCGACCAAGCGCCAAAAAATCCGGATGATCAAAAACGTTTCCTTGTGAGTCTGAATAAACCAAATTCATAACGGTACTCCTCTTTATGCGTTAACGCATCTTCCGCATCTACTTAAGATGCTGAGTTTTTCACTTTTCCTTTGCTTGCACCTGTGGAAGTGCCTGTCGAAGGGGAAGCCAAAGAATCCAGGAACTCTTGATTCGTTTTCGCTTCGCCAAGCTTTTTGATGAAGGACTCGGTGTATTCATGCGAATCGTTCATGCCTTTGCGAAGTGCCCATACCTTCTCGAGCTCGTCCTTGCCCAGCAGCGCTTCTTCGCGGCGCGTACCGGATCTGCGGATATCGATTGCAGGGAAGATGCGGCGTTCCGCCATTTTACGATCCAGATGAAGCTCAAGGTTACCTGTCCCTTTAAATTCCTCATAAATGACGTCGTCCATACGTGAACCCGTCTCTACAAGTGCTGTGGCCAGGATAGTTAAGCTGCCGCCTTCCTCAATGTTGCGGGCAGCCCCGAAGAAACGCTTCGGACGATGGAATGCGCCAGGATCGATACCACCAGATAGTGTCCGGCCTGTTGGCGGAACTACAAGGTTATAAGCCCTAGCCAAACGGGTGATACTGTCCAGCAGAATGACTACGTCTTTCTTATGTTCAACTAGACGCATAGCGCGTTCTAGAACTAGTTCAGCAACTTTAATGTGATTCTCAGGCAGCTCATCAAAAGTAGAAGCAACAACTTCCCCTTTTACAGAACGCTGCATGTCCGTAACTTCCTCGGGACGCTCATCGATCAGCAGAACGAAAAGCTCGATTTCAGGATAGTTCGTGGAGATACTGTTTGCAATTTCTTTAAGCAACAATGTCTTACCTGCTTTCGGAGGAGCAACAATTAATCCACGTTGGCCTAGACCAACAGGAGCAAGTAAATCCATGATACGCATGGAAATTTTGTTAGGCTCTGTTTCCAGCGTAATACGCGTATCTGGATATAGAGGGGTCAAGGCAGGGAAATGAAGCCGCTCGGCAGCCGTTTCCGGTTTCTCACCATTAACCGCTTCAACTTGAAGAAGCCCGAAATAACGCTCATTCTCCTTAGGAGGACGGCATTTGCCAGATACAATATCCCCGGAGCGCAAATCAAACTTGCGAATCTGGGAAGCCGAGATATAAATGTCTTCCGAGCTTGGAAGATAGTTAATGGGACGCAAGAAACCAAAGCCCTCTTGAAGAATTTCGAGGACACCTTGCATAAACATTAGACCGCTTTCAGCAGCTTGTGCACGTAAAATTGCAAAGATGAGTTCTTTTTTCTTCAGCGTACCGTAGTATGGAATCTGATGTTTCTTAGCTAGTTTATATAATTCAGTAAGCTTGAGTACTTCAAGCTCAGCAAGCTGCATGCTCATGTTTCAACCACCAAACTATTAAATTTTCAATTGGATTCTAGCATTGCCTGTTGTCTGGAACTTTATTCCTTACTCCTCGCTCTCACGCCAAACCTCGGCACCTAGAGAGGATAAATTGAATACTAAGTTCTCATACCCACGGTCAATAAACTCTACGCCGGACACCTCTGTGATGCCGCCCGTTCTTACACTAAGACCAGCAAGCACAAGTGATGCTCCTGCTCGCAAATCGGTTGCTCGTACTTTCGCCGAACTAAGTTCGGATCCTTCGATAATTGCGGAGCGTCCTTCAACTTTCATCTTAGCTCCCATGCGCACGAGCTCAGGAATATGCTTGAAACGATTGCTGTAAACATGATCCGTTAGTATACTAACTCCTCTAGCTTGGCACAGTAGGCTAGCCATTGGAGATTGCAAATCTGTTGCAAACCCTGGGTAAATTAATGCTTTTACATCAACGCTAGAGTATTCAGGCTGACCTACTACACGAATGGATTCATCCATCTCGTAGATATGAACTCCCATTTCTTGAAGTTTCGCCGTTAGTGCTTCCATATGCTTAGGAATGACATTATCCACTGTAACATCGCCGCGCGTAGCTGCCGCAGCAATCATATACGTTCCCGCTTGAATTCGGTCAGGAATGATGGAATGACGGCAACCATGCATCTCAGTTACCCCTTCGATCCGAATGGTATCGGTACCAGCACCCTTGATTCTTGCACCCATCGAATTTAACAACGTAGCTACATCTATAATTTCAGGCTCTTTCGCCGCATTTTCAATAATTGTATTGCCYTTTGCCCGAGCAGCCGCCAACATAATGTTAATCGTGGCTCCCACACTCGCCATATCCAAGTAAATCTTCGCACCGCGAAGCTCTTTGGCCCGAATTCTTAATGCGCCATTCTCGTTGCTTACCTCAGCCCCTAAAGCCTCAAAACCTTTGATATGCAAATCGATTGGACGCGGTTCAAAATTACATCCGCCCGGCAAACCGATATTCGCTTCCCCGAACCTACCGAGCAGTGCTCCCATCAAATAGTAGGACGCTCTCAACTTCTTAACTTTTCCATTAGGCATTGGAAGAGACTTCATTCTGCTAGGATCAATCGTCATCCGATCTTCATTCCAGTCGATGGTAGCCCCTAAATCCGTCAAAATTTCTGTATATGTAGCCACATCGCTTAAATGCGGCAGATTATCCAACGTTACCGGCGTTTCAGCAAGAATCGCAGCTGGAATAAGTGCAACCGCACTATTCTTAGCTCCGCTAATTTGAACAGTCCCTCGTAGTGGACGTCCCCCGACCACCATTAATTTCTCCAACATGATTCTCCCCCTAAATCCAGGTGCCTTCCTGTAACGCAAACTCCTCTACCATAACGCCAATCAATACCAAACTTCTAGCACAATCTACTCAAATGAACGTGAATATATCAAAGGAAGTAAAGACATCTATAATCATAGCAAAAACGCTTACAGCTCCTAGCGAGAACTGAAGACAAAAACAGAAGAAGGAAACGCCAGCAAGCCTGCAAACGGCGGACATTTCGCATCCTCCGTTTGCGTCTTACGGCATTTCCCACTGCATCTATACAATTAAAATTAAGCTTGGTTGCTGCTTCCGAATAATTGAATTTTGGATTTTACAACTTCGACCATTGCGTTACGAGCTGGGGTTAGATATTTACGAGGATCATAAATTTTTGCGTCCTTGTTCAGAACAGCGCGGATCGTTTCTGTGCATGCTACTTGGTTCTCAGTGTTAACATTGATTTTACCAACGCCTGCAGCGATCGATTTACGAATCATTTCGTCAGGAACACCGGAACCGCCGTGTAATACAACAGGAACTGGGATCGCTTTGGAAACTTGCTCGATAATGTCAAAATGAATGTTAGGTTCGCCAGCGTACATACCATGAGCTGTACCTACTGCGATAGCCAAACAATCAACGCCTGTTTCTTCGAAGAAACGGATAGCTTCTTCTGGTTTTGCAAGGTTAGCGTGCTCTTCGTCTACGGAAATGTCATCCTCAACACCACCGATAGTTCCAAGCTCACCCTCAACGGATACGCCCATTGCACGAGCAGCTTTAACAACTTCTTTCGTCAAACGGATGTTTTCTTCGAAAGAGTAGTGTGAACCGTCGAACATAACGGAGCTGAATCCTGCGCGGATACATTTCATTGCTACTTCAAAGGAGCTGCCGTGATCTAAGTGCAAAGCGATAGGCAGACCGGATTTTTTGGCTGCAGCTTCAGCAATCGCTACTGTAAATTCGATACCCATATATTTCAGTGCGCCTTCGCTAACACCGTAAATGAAAGGGGAATTCAGTTCCATTGCAGCATCCACAATCGCTTGAGCGAACTCAAGGTTGTTCATGTTAAATTGACCCACCGCGAATCTGTTTGCTTTTGCTTTAGGTAAAAACTCRTTCATTGAAACCAATGCCATGTTTCTCTTCCTCCTAGAACCTTTTGTAGTTTTGCGTTGACCGCTCTTGTCATACCTGAGTTATTATAGCACATATACTTTCAAATGATAACCAAGCCCTGGCTTCTCAGCCACAAAAAAAGACCCTATGACTAGGATCCCACTGCAAAACCACTGCTTGACTCATTATTTAACTGCATATTAACCGCCATGCGCAACTCATCAATATCAAACGGCTTCGTGAAATGCATAATGGCACCCAGGTCCGTCGCTTCTTTAATCATATCCAGCTCACCATAAGCTGTCATCATGATTACTTTGATCGATGCGTCAATTGCTTTAACGTGCTTGAGAATATCTAGGCCATCCATACCGGGAATTTTCATATCAAGTAATAGTAGGTCCGGCGAAGAATTTTTGACGATTTCTAAAGCCAATTTACCGTTAGAGGCTTGATAGGTATCGTATCCTTCATTGCTGAAAACCTCCATTAGCAGTACGCGAATTCCATTTTGATCATCGACAATCAGTACCTTTTTCTTCATCAGCCTAGTTCCCTCCCGAAAACGAATAACAAATCCCCTGCACTTCACAGATACATAACGTATTCGCTATTCATTTCCGTTTTCCTTCCGGAGAGAGAGCCAAATTGAAAACTTTTACAAATAAGTTGTTTTTCAGGAGGCACTTAACATCGCAAGTTAGCTACGTGCAATTCCTTGAGCTGCCTTCACAAATTCGCGGAATAGCGGCTGCGGACGGTTCGGACGTGATGTGAATTCCGGGTGGAATTGCACCGACAAGAACCAAGGGTGACCTGGAAGCTCCACCATTTCAACCAAACGGCCATCAGGGGACGTACCGGAAATGCGCAAGCCAGCGGATTCAATCAAATCGCGATATTCATTGTTGAACTCATACCGGTGACGATGTCTCTCGTAAACAAGCTCATCATTGTAGCATTTCTCTGCCAATGAACCCGGAACAATTTTACACGGATATAGACCAAGACGCATTGTACCGCCCAGATTCTCAATATCCTTCTGCTCGGGCAGAAGATCGATAACCGGATAAGCCGTAGTCGGATTAATCTCGGAGGAGTTCGCGCCATCCAAACCTGAAACATTACGTGCATATTCAATAACAGCAACTTGCATACCCAAGCAAATACCGAAGAAAGGAATTTTCTGCTCACGAGCATAGCGAATAGCAGATACTTTACCTTCGATACCCCGATCGCCGAAACCACCTGGTACTAAGATACCTTGAACGCCAGAAAGCAGATCATCCACGTTGTGATCATAAATATCTTCTGCATTTACCCAGCGAATGTTGATCTCGGAGTCGTTATCAATGCCGGCATGTCCTAGCGCTTCAACAATGCTCAAATAAGCATCATGCAGTGCAACATATTTTCCGACAATAGCGATTTCTGTTCTCTTAGTCAGGGATTTGACTTTACGAACCAGACTTTCCCACTCCGCCATATCCGGCTCATTCGTTTTGAGCTTCAGGTGATTAACGACATAATCGTCAAGCCCTTGTTCGCGAAGCATCATTGGCACTTCGTACAGGGTTTCTGCATCTTTGCACTCGATAACTGCCGCTGGATCGATGTCACAGAATAACGCAAGCTTGCGCTTCATGTCTTCTGTCAAGGAATGTTCTGTACGGCAAACAATAACGTGAGGTTGGATACCTAAGCCGCGCAGTTCTTTCACACTGTGCTGTGTCGGTTTCGTTTTCACTTCACCAGCCGCTTTAATATAAGGAATCAGCGTAACGTGAATGTACATAACATTCTCGCGGCCGATATCATTTTTCATTTGACGGATTGCTTCTAAGAAAGGAAGGCTCTCAATATCGCCAACGGTTCCACCGATTTCGGTAATGACAACATCGGATTGCGCCTCACGGCCCGCTCTCAGAACACGATCTTTGATTTCATTCGTAATATGAGGAATAACCTGTACCGTACCCCCGAGATATTCCCCTCTACGCTCTTTGGTAATAACGGAGGAGTACACCTTGCCTGAAGTCACGTTCGAGCTTTTGGATAGGTTGATATCGATAAAACGCTCATAATGGCCTAAGTCCAAATCCGTCTCAGCACCGTCATCCGTTACGAATACTTCACCATGCTGATAAGGACTCATTGTCCCTGGATCCACGTTGATGTACGGATCAAACTTTTGAATCGTAACTTTCAGACCTCTGTTCTTCAGCAATCTTCCTAAGGAAGCTGCAGTAATTCCTTTGCCAAGGGAAGAAACAACGCCTCCCGTAACGAAAATGTATTTTGTCACTATGTACGCCTCCTAATAGTTTTTTAGTTTAAAAAAATTGCATCCTAAGCAAACGCTTAGCAGTGCCAGATAACTGAGATAACTGGCCCCATGTCTTTCTATGCAAAAAGCTTACACCGTAAGCATTCGCTATCGTTGTCGTCGTGCCACTTCCTCAGATTTAGTTTCTACTAAATGAGGGTTTTCATGAAAATCTGGTGAAAAAAACAGCCTGAAAACAAAAAAAAGTGACACCCGCAGTGACGGGGCACTTTTTGAACGCTTGCGCGATTTGTTAAGATTCTTTTAAAGCCCATGCAATAGTTTACTCTGAACGGGCTGCGGCTGTCAAGACAAGTTATTTGTCGTCTTCTTCCTCTTCATCGAGATCGGATTCATCCTCATCCAAATCGGAATCTTCGTCCAAATCTGCTTCCTCGTCATCGGTCTCCTCGATGCCTTCTTCGCCAATATCTTCTTCGATCTCTTCATCCTCAAAGAATTCAGTATCCTCTTCCGCTTCTTCCTCTTCTTCGGATTCAGTACCAAATGCATCGTACTCGTCTTCCTCTGCGTATGTATCCTCTTCCTCAGCGTAGATATCCTCATCCAGATCATCATCTTCATCATTAATGATTCTTGGACGCTTCGCGTTACCTACTGCATCGTCTGATTTCTCGACAGGATACCAACGTTTCAAGCCCCATAGATTCGTACCTACACAAGCGAAACGTCCATCGATGTTGATTTCCGTATATAGTTGGGCAATCACTTGCATCACATTCTGCTCAGATAACCCTTTAATTTTTGCAATTTCTGCCATCAAGTCACGGTAATAAAATGGCGTATTCGCCGATTTCAATAATTCAAACGCCAAATCCACCATCGGCATTTCGCGTGCTTGTTCTGTGGTGATTTTGAGTGTGTATTCGCTACTCATCTAAGGCACATCCCTTTCGACCGTCTTCTTCACTTCTTCTATCTACCTTATCCAATATCTCCATTAAGTAAAACCTATTTTTTCTAAAAATGCAACTACCCTCAAAAAACCTTTCGGACAGCTCCCTAAAATGAATACAAGCGAAGGTCCCCCTCCGCTTGCGACTGTATCCTAAGGAAGCGGTATGAGCGAGTCACGGCCGTTTCCAGTACCTGAGGAAGAGACACTCCTGCTCGCGCCTCTCTATTTATCCTATGTAAAACCAGCACATCTGACACGGCTTCGCACCCATTTATTTCTTTAAAGGCTATCACACGGTCATARGGGGTGACCTGTACATAAGATAGGGGAGACTCGATATTAGCTGTCATGGGGGGATGGCACGTATGGATATAGCCACCTTTCTTCATTCGCTTCATGAGGAAATCGGACTCACCAAGCAATCCGGGAAGAAGCATTTGATCCGTTTCTCATCAGCTAAGGACTACTATGCATGCAAATCCGAGCTGAAGCGAATGAGATCCCGCCTCGTCAACCTGTCCAAGGTTCGCACGCTCGACATTATTCACGGCTTCTCCTGCACGCTCCGTCCCGACTCGAAACTCAAGCAGTTCACAGGCAGTCCAGTTATCGAAGAAGATTCCAAAGTCACCGTCCACCAATCGGTCGGAAGCAGAACCCTTATCAAACGTGCAACCACGCTATCTGGCTCCGGGTCTCACACCATCCCCTGGGGCGTTGATCAAATCGGCGCGCCTGAAGTTTGGAGCAAGTCGCTAGGCCAAAATATCCATGTAGGCGTCATCGACACAGGTATCGACTACAATCACCCTGATTTACGAAATTCCATCTCAAGGGGCATCAACTTATTAAACCGCAGCATGCTCCCCTATGATGACAATGGGCATGGCACGCATATTGCAGGCACCATAGCAGCGACAGGCCGCCATTCGGGCATTATTGGTGTCGCGCCCAGATCGATTATTCATCCTGTTAAAGCATTTGACCACAGTGGAAGCGCTTATGTATCAGACATTATTGCCGGAATCGACTGGTGCGTAAACAATGATCTCCATATTATCAACATGAGCTTCGGTATGAAGTCATACAACCGTGCGCTGGAGCAGGCTGTTTTGAACGCGTATTACAGAGGAAAAGTCATTGTCGCTTCGTCCGGTAATGACGGTAAACGAAAAACGATCGATTATCCTGCTCGCTTCCCGCAGGTCGTCTCCGTTGGAGCCACAACACGGCTAGGCCGTATAGCTCCCTTCAGCAATCGCGGCAAACAAATTGACATCTATGCACCAGGCGAACGCGTCTACTCGTCCTGGCTTCACGGCAAATACAATGAGCTTAGCGGCACATCGATGGCCACCGCGCATGTCAGCGGCGTTATCGCGCTGATGCTGTCCATCAAGCCCTTGTCGCCGCAGCAGATCAAAAGCGCGCTGCGTCGCTGCGCGCTCAGCATGAACAAGCGCGCAAGCACGCGCTGGCAGCCAGGGCACCTGAATGCCAGGCGGGCTTTGCGTGCTGCGAGGCAAATTAGAGACTCGCAATGAAAAAGGAGTTAAGCGGCTCGCAGCTGCTTAACTCCTTTTTGGGTTCAGGGGCGGAGGATTACATCCGCTCCGGTGCGGACACGCCGACTACGCGAAGCGTGCCCGCGATGGTCGTGCGCAGCGCGCCAAGCAAAGCGAGGCGAGCTTGCGTCAAGGCCGCGTCATCCGTGATGACGTAGTGGCCTCTGTAATAGCTATGGAACTGGCTTGCCAGTTCGTAGACATAGCGGATCATCCGATGCGGCGCGTACTGCTCTGCCGCGATCGCGATCTCTTCCGGAAGCTCGCCGATCTTGCGCAGCAAGTCGAACTCAGCTTCCGAGGAAAGCTGCGCAAGGTCCACCTGCGCCAGCGGGAGCACCGCGATGCCTTGCTCCTCCGCCTGGCGGAAGATGGAGCAGATCCGTGCATGTGCGTACTGCACATAGTAAACCGGGTTCTCATTGGACTGAGAAACCGCTAAGTCCATGTCAAAATCCAGATGCGAGTCCATACTGCGCATCGCGAAGAAATAACGGATCGGGTCGACGCCGACCTCGTCCATGAGATCTTCCATCGTGACCGCTTTGCCGGTACGTTTGGACATTTTGACCTTTTCCCCGTTCTGGAAAAGGCTCACCATCTGCGCGATCAGCACCACGAGACGATCTGCTTCGAATCCAAGCGCCGTCATGGCCGCTTTCATCCGCGGGATGTAGCCATGGTGATCGGCGCCCCAAATGTTAATCAAGCGCTCAAAGCCACGCCCGAACTTATTGCGGTGGTACGCGATGTCCGGCGTCAGGTAAGTGAAGGAGCCGTCATTTTTGATCAAAACGCGATTCTTGTCGTCACCCAGCGGAGTGGTATTCAACCAAGTTGCGCCTTCTTCTTCATAGATATGTCCATTGTCGCGCAGCTCTTTCAGCACGGGTGGAATGAGGTTATCTTCATAAATCGACGTCTCGGAGAACCAGTTGTCGAAATGTACACCAAAGCGGCCTAGGTCGCGTTTGATTTTGTCGAGTTCTTTTTTCAAGCCATACGTCCGGAAATAGCTACGACGCTCCTCATCAGACAAGCTCAGCAGGCGATCTCCTTCTTCCGCGACAAGATCTGCGGCAAAGCCTTTGATATCTTCTCCGAAGTAACCATCTTCCGGCATTTCGGCGTCTTGCCCAAGTGCTTGCAAATAGCGGGCTTCGATGGACTTAGCCAGATTCACGACCTGGTTCCCCGCATCGTTAATGTAGTACTCCCGGGATACTTCGTACCCCGCAAGGTCCAGCACGTTACATAGCACGTCCCCAACAGCTGCGCCGCGGGCATGTCCTAGATGCAAGGAACCTGTTGGGTTAGCGCTGACAAACTCAACTTGTACTTTCAGCCCTTGGCCCACGTTCCTTGCGCCGTACCGCTCACCCTGTGCAAGCACGTCAGCAATGATGGGATAGAGGTAAACTTTGTTCATTTTAAAATTAATAAAGCCCGGTCCGGCAATCTCTGCTTCCGCGATATTCGCTTTATCCTTCTGCAGGTTCGCAATGATCTGCTCGGCGATCTGCCTTGGATTCTGCTTGGCAATACGGGTCAACTGCATCGCAATGTTCGTTGCGAAATCCCCGTGTGTTTTCTCCTTCGGCACTTCCAGAATGATTTCCGGTAACTGCGCGGCATCCACAATGCCAGCAGCAGCAACTGCGTCTGCTATAGCTTGTTTCACGATGACTTTGACTTCGTTTAATACGTCCATTCTTCTTACTCCTCCTGAATTAACAACTTAATCCTGTATGTCCCCGCATGTGTGCCGGATGCATATAAATCGTATTTCCATCGCGTGATTCCGATGCCCTGTTCCGCTTCGCTTGTCAGCTCATGCGTATCGATTTCGAGTTCCAGGCGACCTTGCGGCGTATGATAAAATCCGATTCGTTTCTCGCCAAGCACAAACGTTTGCTCCGCTTGCACATCTCCTTGGCGGACGATGCGGATCTGATTCTCTTCCAGCTTAATGAGCGTCACCGTTCGTCCAAGCTCGCTGCGTTCCTCTTCATAGCGGATGTAGGTGTGATTGCCTTTGCGGTACAGGTCTCCCCGCGCCTTCTGCACAGTTGTCTCGCTCCCGCTCCGGCTTTCAATGCGAATGCGCACACGCGCTTTATCCGTCATGATTCGTCATTCTCCTATTCTGCAGGTCCTCTTTGCACCTTATGTCAAGATAAGGCAAGTTAGGTATTAGTTTATATGAAAGGTTCGACGAATTCAATGTATCACTGCGATCGTCGATCAGGAATGATGTCGAAGCCAGCTCTTCCCTCATGCGAAAAAGCCCCAATTTCACGGTTTCGTGAAGTTAGGGGCTTTATTTGGCGTGATCTTCGTTGTTAAATGGCTGGAATCGGCATTCCGATGCTTGCCCACTGCTCTTTAGCGGGACCATAGGCTCCGATGACGGGCAAGCCTGCTTGGCGCATCAAAATCGTGAGCTGCCCGCGATGATGGATTTCATGCTTCAGGAAGGCGAACAGCGTTTCGCTAATCGTCCACTGCTGGCCGAACATGTTCACGACTTCCTGCAGTTTGGCGTCTGTTAGCTGTGTGCGGGCGGCTTCCAGGATCCCGGCTGTTGTTGAGCGGTAAGCATCTGCAACGACTGCGGCCTCTGATGGCGGACTGCTTGCTGCAGAAGGTGCTTCGAATTTCAGCCCAGCTGCGATCAGCATGCCACGGTCATTATGCACCAGATGCCATGCGATGAAACCTAGCGGTCTATAGCCCTCGGCTTGCGGCTGCTGCAGGGAGGCGTCCGTTAAGGCGTCGAGCAGTTGTTGCGTTGTAGCGGATTCTTGCTGATATTCGTTAATAAAACTATCTACGGTTGTGAACATAGGAATTACCTCCATGGATGTAAGAATTGTTACTTCATGTACTTAGTATAGTTGGGCGTGACTGACATCAGTATGGCAGTGTTCTGGAGCTGGATGAAAAATTTTAGGGATAGGGGACATCGTACTTTGGCTAGTTTGCTTCTATTGTGCTCATGTTACAACGACCTCAAGCTTACCACCTGCGAGTATTATCTCTCGACTAACGGACTGAGTGGACTCTATTCGCTACTTTTGGGACAAGTTTAGCTTCTAACGGACTCACTGGACCTCTGTCAAGAAAGTAAACACATCATTAAGTGACGATTACGCGGTTTCTACAAAGGTCGCCGCAAAGTGAACAGGCGACACATAGCCGATGGCAC
>NZ_JBFTQB010000014.1:0-31169 GCF_056398785.1 Paenibacillus sp. 01T422
GAGTTAACACTGCGCAAACAAAACTCTTTTATCTTTAAGGTATCAAAAAACTAAAGAAGTCTGAGGAGACTGGCGCAAAATGAAACGAACAATGAAAACGATCTTGACCGTAACTGTAACAACAACGCTAATTGCTTCTGTACTTGTTGCTTGCGGATCTGCGAAAACCACAAATTCACAGGCAGATGCAAGTGGCTCAGCCAAAACTGCACCACAAGCTGACGTAAATAACAAAGAATTGACCGTGTACACGGCACTGGAAGACGACCAGATCAAAGCATATTTGCAAACGTTCAAACAATCACATAGTGATTTGAAAATCAACATTGTGCGTGACTCCACAGGAATTATCACAGCAAAGCTGCTGGCGGAGAAAGATAATCCACAAGCTGACGTCGTTTGGGGGATCGCAGCGACAAGTCTTCTAGTTATGGATCAGAACAAAATGCTTGAACCGTATGCGCCAAAAGGCGTTGAACGTATTGTTCCAGAGTTTAAAGACACGGCTAGCACGCCTGCCTGGGTAGGTATTGATGCATGGGAGACCGCTTTCGTTGTGAACACCACGGAAATGGAAAAACGCAAGCTCGCGATTCCGCAGTCTTATGAAGATTTGGCTAAACCCGAATATAAAGGCATGATTACGATGCCCAATCCTGCTGCTTCCGGCACTGGATTCTTGACCGTTACCGCACTTCTGCAGCTCAAAGGGGCTGATCAAGCATGGACATTCATGGACAAGCTCAATGACAATATTGCGATGTACACGGATTCTGGATCCAAGCCGTCGAAATTAGCGGGCACTGGCGAGTATCCGATCGGGATATCGTTTGGGTATAGAGGGATTACGGAGAAAAAGAACGGTGCTCCGGTGCAAGTTGTATTCCCGAAAGAAGGCTCAGGTTGGGATGTTGAAGCGAACGGACTTGTGAAGAAGAAGGCGATGAAGCCGGTTGCCAAAGAATTCTTGGATTGGGCGATCAGCAACGATGCGATGAAGGAATATAACAAAAATTATGCCATTATCGCTCTGAAAAGCGACAGTAACCAAATACCGGATGGCTACGAGAAAGATCCTTTGAAACAATTGATCAAAAATGATCTCAATTCAATGGCCAAACAACGAGACGACGTTCTGAAGGAATGGCAAAAGCGTTATTCAGCAAAACAAGAACCAAAGAAATAATCTAGTCACCATGATTTTCAAGATGAGGGAGAAGTTATGACACAGCATTTTTTAGCTATAAATCATGTATCCAAATCCTTCGGTTCTTATCAAGCACTCAAGCAGATTGATCTCGGCATCAAGCAAGGCGAATTCATTTGCCTGCTTGGGCCGAGCGGTTGTGGGAAGACTACGCTGCTGCGCATATTGGCAGGCTTGGAGAAACCGGATACAGGTTCGATTTCTATGAACGGTCAAGATATTACGTCACTACCTCCTGCGAAGCGCAACTGCGGAGTTGTCTTTCAGTCCTATGCGCTATTTCCGAATTTGACTGCTCACGAGAACATCACGTATGGACTGGCTGGGAAGGGATTTAGAAAGAAAGAGATTGAGGACAAAACAATACATATGTTGGAACTTGTTGGATTAAGTGAGATTGGTGATCGTTACCCATCTCAGCTTTCCGGGGGACAACAGCAGCGTGTGGCTTTGGCGAGAGCATTAGCACTTTCGCCGGAGTTTTTGCTGCTTGATGAACCCTTGTCTGCACTTGATGCCAAGGTGCGCAGTCATTTGAGAGAACAAATCTGTGAGTTGCAAGAGCGACTGGGCATTACAACGATCATGGTGACACACGACCAAGAGGAAGCACTCACTATGGCAGACAGGATCGTCGTCATGAACCATGCAGAAGTCATTCAGATTGGGACGCCGGAGGAGATCTATGACGAATCTGCGACACCGTTTGTCGCAGATTTTATTGGAACGACCAATTTCCTCGAGCGTACGTCGAGATCTTCGAAGAGACAAGGGAATGTTTGGCATGCCATTCGTCCTGAGCATGTCCGTATCGTCACAGATACACGGATGAACGGCCTGCCCGTTATCCTTAAGTATGCAGAGTTTCATGGACCTTATTATCGAGTGACAGTTGAAACTTTGCAGAAGGAGCATGAATTCAGCGCAGAACAAACGCTGAAATTAGATGTTCCCGTTGCAGAGTTTCGTCAATTGAGGCTTAAAAAAGGCGACCAGCTCACAGTTGCTGTCTCCGGCAATTATCGTTTGTTCAATCAAGATCGTCTTGAAGAGGCGGTACTTAGATGAGAACTTTGCTTTATGCCTCAATGAATCTTTTTTCAAATCGTAAGTTAACGAAAGAAGCTTGGTTGATTCGCTTACTGCTGATCGTTATGTTAACAGGTCTTGTGGTGTCCATCGTATTCCCTCTGATTGATCTGTTTTCCAAGGCGTTTCAGGATGGTACAGGAAATTGGGTGGGAGTCGATCATTTCGTCCAATACTTGCTTACGCCGTCATTGCTAGTTTCATTAAGCCATTCCCTTAATATATCCATTTGGACGACATTTCTATCAGTCGGTACGGCCTTCTTTTATGCTTATGCATTAACAAGAACGGCTGTCCGGGGAAAGACGTGGCTGCGGTATATGGCACTACTTCCCTTGTTTGCCCCAACGATGATGTACGGTATTGCTTTGACGTACCTGTTTGGCAACCAAGGGATTGTAACAACAGGGATATTTGGCTTCATGCAAGGATGGAATATTCATCTTTACGGTAGCGTTGGCATCATCATTTCCGAGGTTATATATACATTTCCGCACGTTTTTCTCATTATATGGATTGGATTATCCAACGCCGATTACCGTTTATTTGAGGCTGCTGAAACATTAGGCGCCAGTCGGTTCAAACAGTTTGTCACAATCACACTACCACAGACCAAATATGCACTGATCAGTGCAGGTTTCGTCTGCTTTACACTGAGTTTCACTGACTTCGGAGCCCCGAAGGTAGTAGGGGGTCAGTATAATGTGCTGCCAACTGATATTTTCAAGCAGGTCATCGGCCAGCAAAATATGTCTATGGGGGCTGTAATTGGCATCCTGCTAACGATTCCTGCCGTTCTTGCCTTTGTCGTTGACCGCGTGGTTGAAAGAAAACAGCAATCGATGGCATCCGTTAAATCGACGCCATACGAGATTCGCCCGTCTCGGCTTCGAGATCTGATCTACACGCTCTTTTGTCTGGGGGTTGCAGGAGGCATCCTGCTGCTGATGGGGACGGTGCTTATTTCATCCTTCATTAAAGTTTGGCCTTATAATCTCGCCCTCACGTTCAAGCATTACGATTTCAGCGTAGTCTCTGCTGGCAGTCTAGAGCCCTTCTGGAACAGCCTTGCGGTCGCAGCTTTGACGGCGGTAATTGGAACTGTGATCTCTTTCCTTCATGCGTATTTAATTGAAAAAGTACGTATCTGGAACCCGGTTCGGCAGCTTGGATATTTCATTTCGCTGCTCCCGCTTGCGCTGCCAGGACTGGTGATCGGACTCAGCTTTATATTCTTTTTCAATCGACCTGACAATCCGCTGCATCTGCTGTACGGTACGATCTGGATCGTTGTACTGGCCAACTTTGTCCACTTCTATTCCGTGCCATTCGTAACGGCAACGGCATCACTAAAGAAACTGGACAAGGAATATGAGGTCGTTTCGGAGTCCATGCGAGTGCCAATCTATCGGCTTTTCATGCGTGTCACGGTCCCGGTTTCGCTTCCAGCCATCCTGGAGATGGCAGTCTACTACTTCGTGAATGCGATGGTCACGATCTCGGCGGTTGTTTTTCTGTATGCGGCAGATTTCAAGCTCGCTTCTGTATCCATTGTTAATATGGACGACGCAGGCGACGTGGCATCCGCAGCAGCGATGTCAAGTCTTGTGCTGCTTTCTAACATCGTAGTACGTCTCGGATATGAATTCGTATCACATCGTCTGCTGCAAAAGACGCAGAAGTGGCGAAGCAAATAACTCAATTTGTGTTGGAAGAGGAGAAAGTTGATGAAGTTACGAGGGAAACTTTCCATTTTATTGCTATGTTGTTTCATGTTTGGATCCATTGCATCCATCTTACTCCCGAAGCAAGTAAGTGCTGTTTCTGCTTGTACAGGCCCCGTTCCTGTGCCGGATTTGGTTGATTTTGATTTTACCGAAAGTGCTATTAAGGATAATTCACCGCGACATGTAGACGGTACAGCCTACGGCAACCCGCAGCTCGTTTTTGATCAGAAGCTGCAAAAAAATGTACTGAAGTTGACAGGCGGTCAGTTTATTCTGATACCGAACGCTGCGGAACTCAACAACTTCCCGAACGGGTTTACGATGCTGGTTCAATTTTCAGCGGATGTTTTTAGCGGAGAACAAGGGATCTTCCAGAAAACACAAAGTACAGGTTACGGTTTAGAAATAGACCCTAACAAAATGGAAACATGGGATTATATTGGCGGTGCGACAAGGAAATTATATAGCCCCGTATTAACTACCAATAAGTATTACGATGCCGCAATTACCTATGATGGAGCTAAGCACGTTCTTTATATGAATGGGGCTGGATTGAATGGCATCGGGCAGATTGCTGCGACAGAAAATCGAACAGGCGCGGTAACATCCCCTACGACAGTCGCTTTGGCCATCGGTGGGGATCCGCAACCTGGAAACACCGCACAATTAACATTTAAAGGCTCCATAGGCTATGCGAAGATGTTCAGCCGAGGCTTATCGCAAGCCGAATTGGCTTGTTACTACGAAAGCACAGGGATACTTGCCGATCAACAGGCGCCGTCCTGGCCTACTGGCAGCCAGCTTACGGGGGCGCAACTCAGCGAGACCAGCTTTAACTTGAACTGGCCTGCGGCAACGGATGATAAAGCGGTAACGCAATACCGTGTATACAAAAACGGTACTTTGATGAATACAGTAAATGGCAGCACGAACAGCTACTCCTTTGATCTCGTCATTCCAGGAGAAACCGCCACTTATAAAGTTGAAGCCGGAGATGCATTTGATAACTGGACGACAAACGGGCCGTCATTAACGTATACAGTGCCTGGAACGGTTGTTGCACCTCCGGGCATGCTGCCTGACTTGCTGCAATTGACTTTTGATCATTCGGCGGGAGAAGACGGGAGTACGGCAAGTAATCACGGTACAGCGATTGGCAATGCGACAGTGAATTACGATCCCGATTTTAACAAAAACGTTCTTGCATTGGATGGAAAATCGTCCTATGTACGGATTCCTGCGAATCAAGGGCTCAGCCCTGATTTTATGACGATGGCGGCGTCCTTCTCTCTGGATGATGTGTACAGAACGCAAGACATTATCGGGAAAATGCAGCGTTCCGACTATGCACTAGAATTCAATCCGGTTACACAGAAGCTGGAAGCATGGTTTTTCATTCATGACGTCGCAGGAAATGAATCTTTCGTTATCGTTCCTAGCACCACGAGAATAGCAGCTGGCCAAATTTATGATGCGGAAGCTACGTTTGACGGGCAAACTGCGAAGCTTTATGTGAATGGAATGCTGGAAGGAAGCCAATCCAGAAACGGCATCATCGGTGGTGCCACGAAGGTGGATCTAGCAATTGGCGCAGATGCTGAACCGATAGAGGCTCAGAGTTATTTTCAAGGCAAAATCGGATTCGTGGAAATCTACAGCAAAGTGCTGGATGCAAGTGCCGTGCAGCAATTGCATAACAAGTATGCGCCTGCTGTCACACCGCCAATTTCATCCATCGCCTGGGATATTCCGACAGATTGGTGGGTAGGGCAAAGCGCGCAAGCCGTTGTGAAAAAGCGGGACGCTAACTCCGTGGAGACGGTTATTGATAGCGGCCTTACCTATCAAAGCTTGAATCCCAACATTGCTGTGATTTCCACGGCAGGGACGATTAGTCCTCTTCGTGAAGGTACGGCAACTTTTATAGCCAAGTTCGGATCGTTTAGCGCAAGTGTTACGATCCATATTCAAGAAAGAGAGCTGCCTAAGCCGCAATCTCTATTACTAAATGGCCCGTCTGTTTTGATGGCTGGGGAGACAGCGAATGTCGTAACAACAGTCGTCTATGACGATGGAAGTACTGGCGCTATGACGACTGGGCTGATGTATAGCACCGATCAATCATCTGTTGCTCAAATCGACAATACCGGCAAAATCCAAGCCATTGCCCCGGGAACTGCGGTGCTCAGCGTTGTTGCTGGTGGATTAAGAGCGGACTACATTCTTACGGTTAGTCCATCCAATGAACATAACGGGGACCCGCAGATAACGGCGTTGCAGTTCAGCGGTCCGACTTCTTTGGCCGTAGGTCAATCAAAGGGCACGGTGCTCACTGCCGTATATTCGGATAACTCGATGACACAGTTAACATCAGGGGTCACCTATCGGAGTGAAGATCCGATTGTAGCTCAAATTAACTCCGTCACTGGAGTTGTATACGGGGCTCAGCCAGGGATTACACATCTCGTCGCGCAATATCAAGGGTTTAATGCAAGCTTCTCAATCGTTGTTACCGAAAGCGAGCCGACACCTCCGACACCGGGACCGATTCCGCAGACGCTACTGGTGACAGTACCTTCGACCTTATACATGGGCCAAAATGCAGCGATTTCTGCTATCGCAGTATTTATGGATGGAGACGTACAATCTTCTATTCCTGTAACAAATAGGGTGCAATGGCTGGCTATGAACGCTGATATTGTTCAAATAGACCCTCAAGGCAGTATTACAGGACTCCGTCCTGGATCAACTGTGGTGACGGCTACATATCAGAATCTGGTCGCACAAGCGATGATAATTGTTTTGGGATCTAGTGGAGGAGGAGGAGGAGAAGGAGAAACACCGTCCAATCCAGGCGGTTCGGATTCAGATTCGAGCTCGAATTCGAACTCCAATACCGTCTCAGGCGACGAACACACGCTGAAAGTAGAGGATTTAAAGGATAAGCTAGCGTCCAACAGCCCAATAAAAGTAGCTACTAGTATCAATGAAATTATATTCCCATCACTGACAGAGAACACATCGAACGAGCAGACGATAAACGTAACTCGAGGCGAACTTACGCTGACGCTGCCTGGAAATCTGTTCGTGGATGCATCCGCCAGCAAGCTGGTACTTGGACTATCGACCGGCTCAGAAACAGATCAAAAGGTATGGCTGCAAGCGTCGGGCACGGAATCGAAGTTTGCTTCTTCCATCTTTGATATAACGATCGCTTCTCAAGCGTTAGACGGTACGAAAACGCAAAAACAAAGCTGGGCGCAGCCGATCGAAGCAGAGTTTACCGCAAGTGGTGATAAGCAACTGCTAGGTGTCTACCGCATTTTTGATGATGGAAGTATGGCCTATCTCGGTGGGCAACTAACGGAGAAAGGGATTCGTGCAGAACTCCAAGAAAGCGGCAAATACGCGGTACTGGAGTACCATAAAACTTTCCAAGATATGCCTGAGCAGCACTGGGCGCATCGCACTGTGAGTATCATGAGCGCCTTACATAGGGTCGAGGGCGTAAGCGATACATTCTTCCAACCAGATAAGTCCATTACACGAGCTGAATTTGTAGTTTTGTTAATGAAATCAATGCATCTTCAACAGCAGAAGGCAAGCAGCTTTCAGGATGTCCCTGCGAGCGCATGGTATGCCCCTTATGTAGCAGGAGCAGCCTCATCAGGCTTGGTAACCGGCGACGGAGAAGCCACCTTTAATCCCGAATCGGTGATCAGTCGAGAGGAAATGGCTGTATTTATGGCTAGAGTATTTGAACAGGTTGGCGGAAAATCAGGATCAGACAATGACAATTCGTTCAAGGATGCCGATCAAATGTCAGCATGGGCCCGTCCATCCATTGAGTTGACGGCCAAATTAGGGCTTTTGCAAGGTCGTGCAGATCAATGGTTCATTCCAAATGGGCACGTATCTCGAGCAGAAGCCGCACAAGCGGTATTTAATCTGGTTACTAAATTATCCAAAAAATAAGCTTTCAATGAAAGAATGGAGGATCTTCCTTGCAGCGAATCCAGCGTTCCAAGCCAATCATAGCACTCCTTGTTGTTTTCATGTTCCTATGCCAGATGGCACTGCCAGCATTAAGTCCACAAGCAAATGCGACCTCCGCTCCATTACCATGGGCGGATGCTGACCGGAATTATCGTATTCAGCTAAGTTTTGATCATTCATCAGGAACGGAAGATTTGCAGAACTACCCTGTTTTGGTCAAACTTGACGCAACGAAAATTGATTATTCGGTAACAGCGTCGAACGATCTCCGATTCTACTCGTCAGATCAGTCATCTGAGCTGCCATACGAGGTTGAGAAATGGGATCCTCAGGGAGAGAGCTTAATTTGGGTGAAGGTCCCTGTTATTCATGCCCAATCCAGTACGGATAACATCTGGTTGTATTATGGAGGTAGTTCAACAATCAACCTTCAGCCGAAGCAGGTGTGGGATTCGAATTATTTGCTCGTGTATCATTTCCAGGATAGAATTGCTGATTATTTCTATCATCCTTCTCAGGTGAAGCAATACACAGACTCTACCGTGAATAACAATACGGGTTTGCGGAATGCAAGCAATGCAAGTTCAAGCGGGCCTTCTTATACGCTGGAAGCGAAGGATCCTCGTTACAACATGGTAGGACGTTACTATGAAAGTCATCGTGGACTTGTAAGAGCAACGAATGGCAATGTGGGCGATGGTCAAGGTCAGATTACAATCTCGGCCTGGGTACGTGCGAATGAGTATGAATTAAACACATTGAACTACTACGTTATTTCGAGAATACGAAGCGCGGATACACTTAATCGTGCGTATTTCATCAAAATCGGCGGCGGTAAATGGAGTGCTAACTTATTCACAAACGATGCCGATGCAAGTAAAAACGGCAGCACAGCGCCGGATTTAGACGGCGGGGCCGTAACGGCAGATTGGACCTATTTGACGCTAACTTACGATCAAAATCAAGCGGGTAATAATCTCAAGCTGTATCGCGATGGCGTGCTCATGGCATCTGCTAACCGCAGCGGAGCATTGATTACAACAAGCGGCACCTCAACGGCGCCATTCACGATCAGCAAATCCTCGGATGCAGGAGCTGCAGGCGGGGGCTATCGTGGTGGTGTAGATGAGGTTAGGGTTTCGAAGCAAGCTCGTAGTGCGGCTTGGGTACTGGCCGACTATCAAATGATGAGCAAGAACAGCCAATTTGTCGTCTTTGGTGAGAAAGAGTCGAAGGGTACGCTGCAGCTTTCACTGCTTCAACCGAAGCAAGGCGCCGTATACTACTCGCCTGATTTAAGCCTTGGAGGCGTGACTAGCGATGCGTCAACCATTCGCTATCAATTAGACAATCAGCCGACAATTGAAGTGGATGGCAGCTCCAAAGCTTTTCAAACGATGCTTAGTCAACTAACGGGCGGCACACATACCTTGAAAGAGGGCACTCCAAGGAGCTCGTCAAGCTGTTTGCTTGGAACTATACGACCAGTAAATGGGTGCAGATCGCATCAAAGCTGGGAAATGCGGACAATAGCGATTTTAAATTGACGGGCACATTGGACAAAACGACGATGGTGAACAGCACCACGAAAGTTGCTAAATTGTATGTAGCTTCTACACAGCACGATACGATGCTTCCAGGTGTAAATCCAACGCCAAGCGATTACGATTTCTCTTTCGTATGGATGACGGATACTCAGTTAGAGGCAGAGTCTTTCCCGACTGTGTACGATGCAGAAACGCAGTGGATTGCAGATAATAAGGATGCTCAGAAAATCCAGTATGTGATCCATACCGGTGATATCGTGAATTCCGCAAGCCAAGAATTTCAATGGCAGAATGCGGATCGTAGTATGAAAATTTTGGATAATGCTGGAGTCCCTTATGGTGTTATTCAAGGGAACCACGATACGAACGATACACTGTATAGTAAATATTTCGGTGCTTTCCGTTTTAAAGACAAGCTGATCAATGGGAAGCCTTACTATACGGAATATAACAGTATGAACAAGAATCATTACGATCTGATCTCCGCTGGGGGAGTGGATTTTATTATCTTGTACATGGGGTGGGGCGGGTTAAACGCAACATCCGTGAGCTGGGCGAATCAGGTTTTGCAGCAATATAAAGACCGTAAAGCGATTCTAGCTGTTCATGAGTATTTACTATATGAGGGTACTTACGGTACGGATGATTACGGTGGAAACAACATTATGAATCAAATCGTCACACCCAATAGCAATATATTCATGGTATTGTGCGGCCATAACCAATCCACTTATTACAACGTTAAGCGTATTGGCGGCAAAGTTGTGTACGAGTTGCTGCACGACTATCAGGATGCGGCTTTAGGTGGTGCGGCGTATATGCGGATGATGTACTTCGATTTGAAGCGTCAGCAGATTTATATGGTTCCGTATTCACCGATTACGAACGACAATTACGGCTTTTTCCAGCAGCAGCATGAGTTCTATACGATGCCGATCAAGTGGAACAATGAGCCGCTCGAACTGGCTACGGGGTATATTGGCATCACAGGAAGTAACGTTAGTTTGTTGAATACGCAGCAGCCTGTCCCATCCATTGGAGGAACGGCCAGTTATGTTTGGAGTGCTAGAAACACCAATCAGCCTTATGTTTGGTATGCCGAGGCTTCGGACACATTTGGTCACAAGGTGAAAACGGATGAAAGCAGTTTTACCATTGCTGCTCCAGTCGTGCAATCCATTCGATTAAGCGGACTTGCTCCAATGAAAGCGGGGCAAAAGCTCAGCTGGACGGTTGAAGCCACCTATACAGACGGAAGCRTTTCGCCTGCCACTGGGTATGTATTGACCAGCAGTAATACGGCTGTTGCAACGGTCGATGCTAGTGGTCTTGTATCGGCGCTCGCCGAAGGTCAGACCGATATCACAGCGAGATTGGGTTCGATTGTAACCTCGTATCGTTTGATCGTTCAATCGGCTACGTCTGTGCCACAACCCATTATTCAATCGATTCAAATAAGCGGTTTACAGGCAGGTGAAGTTGGGAAACACCAGCAGACGGTAGTCACTGCTACCTATAGCGATCAATCGACGGCATCGCTGCTTGGAGAAGATCAACCGTTGGTGCCAGGATTAGTATTAACGAATTCAGATCCTGCTATCGCATCTTTGAACCCGTTAACTGGGGAAGTAACTTCTTTGAAAGCAGGCCAAACCGTTATTACAGCTACCTATCAAGCTCTTTATAGCAGTTATACTTTGTTAGTGAATGCGGATCAGACCGTTCCACCAGATCCTGAGCCTCAATTGGATTCGCTTGTAATCAAAGACCTTCAAACACTGAAAGTGGGAGAAAAAGGCCAAGCAAACGTATTCGGGCATTACAGCGACAAGCAAGAATTCGTTCCAATTCAGGAGGGGATTCAATTTACCAGCAGCATGGAGTCTGTAGCAACGGTGAATGCGCAAGGTGGAGTGACGGCAATAAGTCCAGGCCTTGCAACAATTACTGCCAGGTACAAAGGATTGGCAATCAGCGCTGAAGTCAAAGTTATTGCGGTACCACCTGTACCACCAAGTGGAGGCGGAGGTGGAGGTGGAGCATTTATACCGACACCTGCTCCGACGTATCCAGACGACGAATTTATTCAAAAACTAAATGCGAGTCAGTTAACAGCTAACAGCGCAATGGATACTTTCATCGTACATGCTGAGAAAGGTAAGGATCAGATAGAGCTTCCTTACTTGACTTCAGCTCAGGCAACAGCATCGCATATTGCTATTCAGTTTGACTGGGGAACGATGACAATGCCAACTCACGCCTTGTTATCTGACGAGGCAAGTAAAGAATCGGCGCTTGTCTTGTCGAAGAAGGTATGGACGGACGATTATATGGATATTCTGAAAGATTTGGAGTCACATCCGTCTTTACGTGTGAAACCGGCAGCCGATATGATTCATCTTAATTGGGGCTCCTCGGCTCAGATTGCTCCTGTCGACATTCAGATGCCTTTACAGGAAGGGCTTAACAGTAAGAGAGCTGGGTTATACCGCATCAGCAATGACGGTCAACTCATCTTGCAATCTCTGAATACTTCAGCTGATCCATCCCAAATGCAGTTCAAGGCAACTGGCAGCGGTGACTTTGTCATCCTACAGAAGGATATCAACTATTTTGATGTAAAAGGTCATTGGGCTTCAACTGTAATCGGAGATCTGGCTGCGAGAAACATGTTTGATGCCATGGTAGCTAATCCAATTGTTGTCGATCAAGGCGAGCTAGGCTTTAGTCCTGAACAGCAGATGACTCGTTCGGAATTTGCTGCACTGATCGCTCGTTCGCTTGGGCTGACGAAGGCAGGAAACAGCAAATTTGCTGACATTCCAAATACAGCTTGGTATTCACGAGAAGTTGCAGCTGCTTCGACAGCAGGCATTATTGATGGCGTTAGTGACTCTTCTTTTGCTCCTGATTCTCAAATAACAAGAGAGCAGATGGCAGCTATGCTGATGAGAGCCTGGAAAGTCAATCATGGCAAGGCAGAAGCGCCGGAGGCGGAGGAAGCTTATGCCGATTGGAATGAGGTTGCCGAGTGGGCGAAAGAAGCGATAACTTCTGCTTCCTCATTACGCTTAATGAATGGCCGTGCGGATAAAATGTTCGTACCGAAAGGAACAGTGACCCGAGCAGAAGGTGCACAAGCTATTCACAATTTCTTATTTGGATCAAAATAAGTATTCCTGTATACCCTATTGGAAAAAGTACACAATTTTAATATACTTAACTATATATTTATCCACTGGTGGTGTTTCCCTCGTGTCATTGTTAGGCCAGGAAAGAAGAGAACTAATCTTACAAACATTGCTTCGAGACGGCAAAGTCAAAGTTCTGCCCATGGCAGAAGAGCTTGGCGTATCCTCGGAGACGGTACGTAGGGATCTCGATGCGTTGGAATTAGAGGGGCATCTCCAGCGAGTTCATGGCGGGGCCGTTCGTGTCAGTTATGAGAACGGTGAGCCCACATTCGTGCAGCGTTCGCAATTATATGTCGATGCTAAGAAAAAGATCGGTGAACGTGCGGCTCAGCTCATTGTGGACGGAGATACGATCGCTTTAGATGTAGGGACCACGATGATGGAGTTGGCGAAAGCCATTCAAGGCAAGCGAAACTTAACGATCTTGACGAACTCGCTGCCGATTGCTTCCTATCTGTCTGAGGCATTAAACAGCAATCGGTTTACGGGTAAGGTTTTTTTACTCGGCGGGCAGCTTAATCCGGAGCAGCAATCGCTCACAGGCCCCTTATGTGAACAAGTTATGGATCAGTTTTATTTGAATAAAGCATTTCTGTCCATTGGCGGTATCTCGTTGATGGGCGGAGTGACCGATTATGATTTGAACGAAACGTATATTACCAAAAAGTTTGCCAAGTCGGCACGTGAAGTTATTGTACTTGCTGATCATTCCAAAATTGGTGTCCAAGCCTTTGTTCATATCACACCGCTAGATCAGATTGATGTCATCGCATCGATAATACGAGAATTTGCTGCACCTTTTACATCAAATTAGCAAATGCCCGCTACGATTTCCCCTTGCGTATCATCTCCGCAAGACCAACCCCCTGCTCCTCGGTCTCCTCGAGCAGATCGTTGAACGGCCCGGCGTCCCTGCAGCCAATGGGACAGCCTCTATTTCAGCGGTGCGCCGTTCACTTAGCTCACGGAGAAAGCACCCTCTGTGGTTTTCTTTTAGACAGAGTCAAGGATGCCAAGGTAACACCACCCACGATGAATAAGGAACCAAGCACCTGCTGCGAAGTAACGAGCTGGCCGAGGACCAAATAGCCAACAATCATCGCGACAAATGGTTCTAGGTTCGAGAACATCGCTGCCTTCGCTGCTCCAACCTTTTGCAGCTGACTGTTCCAAACGAGGGTAACTATGCCGTGCATCAGAATAGCCGTGATAACTAATAAGACCCATGCCCAAGCTTCATGACTAATGTTCCAGCCTGTCCCACCCGCGAGTACGATCGGTACCATCGTGCCGAATCCGACCAAGGTCGAATAAAGCGTGGTTATGATAGGGGGCAGCCTGCGGGCCAGTAAACGTACTAATACAATGGAGATAGCAAATGTAATCATCGTGATGAATATCCAGAGGTGACCAATATGAAATTCAAGCCGCGCTCCATTAAAAACGACGAGAAACACTCCGGAGATTGCCACTAGCGAGCCAACCAGCATGCTTACCGTTAAAGCTTCTTTTAAAAATAGGGCAGCTAAAAGGGCTGTCGTAATAGGGGTTAGCGCGAGAATAAGCGCCGAGGTGGTCGGGTCGGCCGTTTGTAAACCTTGATAAAATGACCACTGGTTAATAAACACGCCAATGATGCCAAGCAGGATAAGCAGCTTCCACTCATTTTTGCTAATGGGAATGAAGCGGTGTCGAATCCATGTATACCCAACTAGAAACAAGGATATGAACAACAAGCGAGCCATGGCTATAAACAAAGGGGAGAATTGTTTGACTAGCATGTTTCCAAAGACAAAGTTGCTCCCCCAAAYGGTAACGCAAAAGATTAACAACAAGTAGGAACGAAGCATGTAAGTGAATTCCTCTCAATGATTTCCCAGGTGTTTCTTCATAAATTTACTGCACCAATATACAATCACGAGCAAGCTTGACACCATCATACTAACCCAGACGGCGTCTAGGTTCCCTAATTTGTATCGACTTGAATAGCCCGCGACCAGTCCGATCAGTGCACAGAGTGGAATGAAATTGTCCACTTTGCCTTTGCTAAAAACGATGACCAGCAGAGGGACAATGAGTGCCGCGTAGATAATGCCGAAGAAAAAGAGCAGATCCAGAAGTGTCGGGGTGAAAAAATAGGTAAGTGCAAACGATAGAACGCCGATCGCTACCGCCAGCATGTAACCCATGCGCATCTTCTGTTTCTCACTGGCGTCAGGCTTCAAGAGCGGATACACGTTGCCCGCAATGAGACTGATCATGGAGTGCAGCCCTGCTCCGAAAGCGGAAGTAACCGCACCGAATGAACAGAGAGCGAACAAAACCAACAGGAAGATCGTATCAATCTTACGGATAAGGTCAAACAAGAGCGAATAAATGTTATTAAAACTGCCTGTAAATATGACGACCATGATCAACGAAGAAAAGGCTAGTGGAACGGTTGCCCAGATGAGCCCGGAAAGCAGGAAGGTGGGCACGATTTTTTTGCCTTCAATCATATATAGACGCTGCCACGTTGCTTGGTCGACGAAAATTTGCCCGAAGCCAATTAATAGGCCTGTGCACATGAAAAACAAGCCTTCATGATTGTTCAGAACGAGCAAATAAGGATGGTAGAGCCGAATTCCTTGGTAGACGTTTTCAACCCCTTTTGCAAGGAAGAAATAAAGAGGGATGAGGATAGCTGCGGCGAACATCAGGATAACTTGAACGAAGGCCAAGCGCTGAATAAGGACCATTCCGCCAAAGCCGACATAGATGACGCAAAGCAGGAAGAAACACAGCATTCCGATCGAAATCGGGATCCCAAACAGGATATTGACTAACACGCCAGCAGCCATTCCCTGCATAAATAAGCCCTCTATGCTGGTGATAAGCAGAATAGCAATCATCATCCAATAGCCGAGGCCGTGCAGCTTAAATTGAAAGAAATCCCCAATGGTGAGGCCATCGCCGTACTCTCTACGCACCCTTTTCCCAAGCCAGCCAAAAGCCATCAGCGCGATAGCTCCCATTAACGCATAGCCAATTCCACCAAAGATGCCATATTTGACGAGCGCTTCGGGGGAAGCAAAGATGGTAATCCCAGTGACCCATCTGGCTAAGATCGCTATGACTCCGAGGCCGATGCCAATCTTGGCTGCTCCCTGCGCATATTCACGAAATGATTGGTAAAGCAAGATTATTTCTCCTTCTCGCGAAATTCTTTCGGTGTTTGGTTGGTGCTTTTACGGAAAATGGTGCAGAAGTAATGTTGGCTGTTGAAGCCGCTTTTCTCGGATACGGTAGAAATGCTCCAATCGGGATGGGCAATGAGATACTTTTTAGAAATCTGAATGCGGTACTGCATCAAGTATTCAGAGAATGACACGCCAACCTCGTCATGAAAGCGACGACTTAAATAGGTTGGGTTAATGTGAACCTCCGCGGCAAGATCGGCAAGCGCGAGCTTGTCAGCATATTTTTCATGGATAATAGTAAGCGCGTCATGAATCACATGGGAATACTTGGACTGCGGCATTTTATTGCGGTATTTGCTGAGAATATCAACTAATTCGCTTTGAATGACGGGTTTCGTCATGTAATCTACTACACCAAGTCGGATGGACTGTTTGGCGTAATGGAAGTTTTGGTAGGCGGTGACGATAATGAGTTCAATATCCTGATTATGCTGACGCAGTTCTTCGCCAAGCTCCAGTCCTGATTTACCAGGTAAATTGATATCAAGAAAGGCCAGATGAATCTTCACCTTCTGGCTAACGGCGGCAGCCTGGCAGCTATCGGATGCTTTGTATAAGTTCCAAAAAGGAAAAAGCGGGTGAATCAGATACTCAAGCTGTTCCAGCTCAAGAGGCTCATCATCCACGAGTAATACGTTCATTAGGGCACCTCTTTTAAGTTAGGTTCTATGATGAAAGGCCATTTCACTTGCACCTTAGTGCCTGTCTCCGGGATAGACTGGATCTGCAAGCTAGCCTGATCGGTGAAGTAGAGATGCAGACGGCGCCGAATGTTGTCTAGGCCATGTCCGCTTTTCTCCTCGATTGGGGCTTCCACTTGCTCCATCGTGCCATTATCGAAAACGGTGAGGTTGGCCATCTCATGTGCGAGGAAGAAATGGATGTCCAGGTTCACGGCTCCAATTTTTCGTTCCAGCCCGTGCTTAAACGCATTTTCAACGATGGTTTGCAGAACAAAAGGCGGAATATAGGCTTCCTGAATGTTTTCATCACATGTTAGCGTGACCGTAAGGCGAGTGCCGAAACGCAGCTTTTGAATCTCAATGTAGTACTCTGTGTAACGAATCTCCTCCCGAAGAGGAATCACAGGTTCCGTAGTTTTATATTTAAACTTAAGGAATTGGGAGAAGACCTCAAGGGCTCTGACCAACTCTTCCGTACGTTCCAATCGCGCCAAGGTTAGAATCACATTCAACGAATTGAATAGAAAATGGGGTTGAATTTGCTGATTTAATTGGTTATATAGCGATTGCTGGAGCTCTTTCTCCAGCTCTATTTTCTTTGTCTTGTTTTCCAGGAGATCAATGCGTTTCTCAAAGACGAACAAAAATAATAAAGTAATAGCTCCAATAATTGGAGCTAGAATAAACAATAAAATGAGTAAGGTAAAACCCTCAAAGCTAAGCATGAGATCCCTTCTGCATACAAGTTTTCATATATGGTTTCTCTACCAGTTTAAATTATTCGTCCTCATAAAGCGAATGAAGTCAATAATTACCTGAAGTTGCCAAGTGGCAAGCAACTTGATGTCCTTCACCGGTGTCGCGCAGCTCAGGCTCCTGTGATTTGCACGCTTCGACAACGAACGGGCAGCGCGTATGAAAGCGGCATCCTTGAGGCGGATTGATTGGCGAGGGAACATCGCCARTCAACAGGATACGCTCCTTCTTTTCCTTCTGATTGGGTACAGGAATGGCGGAAAGGAGTGCTTTGGTATAAGGGTGCTGCGGGTTATCGAAAAGCGATCTTTTATCTGCGATTTCTACGATTTTACCCAGATACATAACCATCACCCGATCAGAGATGTGGCGCACCACGCCTAGATCATGGGAGATAAATAGATAAGTCAGCTTATACTGCTTCTGCAGCTTCTTCAGCAAGTTCAGCACCTGTGCTTGAATCGACACATCCAGGGCGGAAACGGCCTCATCGCAGATGATTAGCTTCGGCTCCACAGCTAGTGCTCGTGCGATGCCGATACGTTGGCGTTGACCACCGCTGAATTCGTGCGGGTAACGATCGATATGGTCGGTCCGTAAGCCGACATTATCGAGTAGTTCCTTAATACGTTCTGTCCGTTTGTCCTTCGGAATCACATCTTGAATGGTCAGTGCTTCGCCGAGAATTTGGCGGACGGTTTGCCTAGGATTCAGCGATGCAAAAGGATCTTGGAAGATAACCTGCATATCCTTGCGCAGCTTTCTAAGCTCACTCTTATTCAGGCCCAGGACATCCTTATCCTGAAAATGGATATCTCCTCCGGTCGGTTCATCCAGACGCAATAGCGCTCGCCCAGTGGTTGATTTGCCGCAGCCTGATTCACCTACAATGCTGAGCGTTTCTCCCTCATAAATGTGAAAGCTGATGTCGTCTACAGCTTTCACATGATTCACGGTTCGTCCTAGAATGCCGCCTTTGATCGGAAAGTATTGTTTCAAATGGTTGATTTCAACTAAAACGTTTTTCTCCTTGTCACGCTCCACAGGTATTGTCATTGGATAGAATCCCCCACTTTCCTATGCGCATCAAGCTGTGCGTCCCACTCTGGTGTATACATCCAGCAGCGAACCTGACTGCCATTTCCGACATCGGTTAGCTCCGGCATAATTGTCTGACACAACTCTCTGGCGTGAGGACAACGAGGAGCAAAACGACATCCTTCAGGCATGTGATATGGACTTGGGACACTGCCTTTGATCGCTTGCAGCTCTTCTTGATCTTGGTCCGCACGAGGTAGAGAGTTAAGTAATCCGATGGTGTAGGGATGTTTGGTATTGGCAAATAACTCACCAGCATCGGTATATTCCACGATCTTGCCGGCATACATAACGGCGACGCGATCGCATGTTTCCGAAACGACGCCTAGATCATGGGTGATCATAATGATACTCATGCCCAATTGCTTCTGCAGCAGCTTCATCAAATCGAGGATTTGCGCTTGAATCGTTACATCAAGAGCTGTTGTTGGCTCATCGGCAATAAGAATCTCCGGGTTGCAAGCCATCGCCATTGCAATCATCACGCGCTGCCGCATGCCACCGCTCAGTTCATAAGGCTCTTGCTTGGCGCGTTTCTCCGGGGAGGGAATACCGACAAGACGCAGCATGTCGACGGCTTTCTCCCAGGCTTCCTTTCTCCCCAGCTTCTGGTGATGGCGAAATACCTCCGCGATCTGTTCTCCAACGGAGTAAACCGGATTTAGAGAAGTCATGGGCTCCTGGAAAATCATCGAGATTTCGTTGCCTCGGATGGCACCCATTTCTTTATCCGTTTTTTTCAATAAGTCTTGTCCTTTGAAAAGGATTTCTCCGTTAAGGATTCGTCCGGGGGGACTTGCGATCAGCCTAAGGATGGAAAGCGATGTAATACTTTTACCACAGCCAGATTCGCCTACAAGCCCAAGCGTTTCCCCTTTATGGAGCGTAAAATCAATACCGTCAACAGCTCTGCTTACGCCTTCATCGGTAAAGAAGTGTGTCTGAAGATTGCTTACTTCCAGCACCTTTTCTTGTTGTTTAAGCATCTCGTTCCCTCCTTTTAATCCAACTCGATACGTTTGTTGAAGTTGCGATACAAGACGTCGACCGCAAGGTTAACCATGACGAAAATAATGGAGGCGACAAGTACGCCACCCTGAACCATAGGCAAGTCACGCATGCGAATGGCATCTACAATCAGACGGCCAAGTCCGTTAATGGCAAAGACAGATTCTACTAATACCGTACCACCGAGCAGTACGCCGAACTGTAGACCTACCACCGTAATGACAGGAATTAGCGCATTCTTGAGAGCGTGCTTATAGATAATAATGCGTAATTTCAAACCTTTAGCTTTGGCTGTTCGAATATAATCCTGGCGAATGACATCCAGCATGGTGGAGCGTGTCATCCGGGCGACAATGGCGGCACCTGAGGCACCTAATGTGATTGCCGGTAGCACAACATGTTTCCAAGTTCCCCAGCCCGCGACAGGAAAGATGTGCATTTTCACGGAGAAAAAGTACATAAGCGAGAGCCCGAGGCAGAAGCTGGGCAAGGATACACCGAGCAGAGCGACGATCATGATCGTGATATCAGATGCCGTATATTGCTTCGTAGCGGATATGATTCCGGCAAGCATCCCGAAAACAATGGTGATGAAGATACTAGCCACAGCTAGTTCAATCGTGATAGGCAAGCGAATCATGATTTCTTTGAAAACAGGCAGATTGGAACGTAATGAGGTCCCGAAATCTCCTTGGACCACGTCAATGACGTACTGGACATATTGAATAAATAATGGCTGATCCAGCCCCAATTGATGACGAATGCGTTCAACAGTCTCAGCTGAAGCTCCTTCTCCTGCGAGCAGAACGGCGGGATCGCCCGGCACGAGCTGCATAATCAAGAATACGACTAGAATAACGCCGAGCAATACCGGGATCATCTGGAGCAGCCGGCGAATGATGTATACGATCATGGATATCCCCCCTAGAGTTTTCCTTTGGGAAAACTGTGTTCGTAAGCATACGCTTAGGTAAGCTTACTGTTTCATTCTTGGATCCAACGCATCTCTGAGTCCGTCTCCAAATACGTTAAAACCAATTACTAATGTAGAGATGGCAAGTCCCGGAAATAATGCCAAGTAAGGTACTGTGAATAAAAAGTCGCGACCATTGCTCAGCATAGCGCCCCACTCTGGCAAAGGCGGTTGAGCGCCAAGTCCTAAGAAGGACAATCCTGCGGCAGAGAGGATGGCCGTTGCGAGCCTTAGAGTAGCTTGAACGATAATTGGAGATAGGATATTCGGGAAGATATGAACGAATATGATCCGAAGATCGCTGGCTCCCAGTGAGCGAATCGCGTCGATGTATTCCAACTTTTTAACTGATAAGGTCGAACCGCGAACGATCCGAGCGAACATCGGAATGGAAAATACGCCAATGGCAATCATCACGTTGATTAAACTAGGCCCTAAGGCGCTAACGATAGCGAGTGCGAGTAAAATGCCCGGAAAAGCAAGCAAAACATCGATCACACGCATGATAACCGTATCCACCCATTTCCCGTAATAGCCGGCAAACAACCCGAGAACGATTCCGAAGAAAGCCCCGATGAATACGGCTACAAACCCTACCGAGAGTGAGAGGCGTGTCCCGACAATCAATCGGCTTAGCACGTCGCGCCCCTTGTCGTCCGTCCCCATCCAATGTTCAGCTGAGGGAGGTTTTAGTTTGTTTACTAAATCAATATGATACGGATCGTATGGTGCTAGAAGCGGAGCAAAGATTGCGACAAGGAAGTAGAAAAGAATGACATACCCGCCTATCATCGCTAACTTATTTCTCCGCAGCTTTAAATAAAATGTTCTCCACTTGCCAGGACGAGCGGAGAGAGCCTGTTTTGGTAGCGCTTGCTTTTGTTCAGCATATTCAACATTCATCTAGCAGTCCTCCTTTGTTTAATTAAAGTTATCAGAAAACAGGGCGAAGTAAATAAGCTTTGGGCAACTCGTAAAGATACCTTAAATAGAAGTAAAGATTGTGAAAATAAAACACAGAATATTCTTTATAATTGAGGGTGTACGAGCAAATCACACCGAATTTTTGGAAAAGGAAGGAAGGGTGAGCAATTCGTGAGTTCATCTTATTGGTTAACCAATGTTCGTCTGGAGAGCGGCTATTTGTATGATAATGGCGTGATCTCCGGAACAGAGACTGAAATTTGTCATCTACGTATAGTGGGCGGTATCATCAGTGAAATCATGACAGCTGATAGACCGTTCGAAACGGATCTTCCGAAGCAAGACGGCAAGAACCTGCTTATGCTGCCCTCATTTATTGAGAAACACGTTCATTTGGATAAGACGTTGATCGGGGAAACGTGGCGCGCAGTCGTCCCTGTAGCGAATATCGTGGAACGCTGCGAATTGGAAAAACGATTACTCCCTACACTGCCGATTTCGACCAAGGAGCGAGCAGAAAACTTGCTGGATACGCTGCTTAAGGCAGGCTCTACGGAGGTGCGGACGCATGTGGATATTTATCCGGAAGTCGGACTGCGGAACTTGGAAGCCGTGCAGCAAGCATTGGACACTTATGAGGGAAAACTTTCTTATGAAATCGTAGCTTTCCCGCAGCATGGCTTACTGCGATCCCAGTCCAAAGAGCTGGTTAGAGCAGCTCTTCGCGAGGGAGCTACACTGATTGGCGGCGTCGATCCCGCAATGGTGGACGGGAATATTGAAGCCTCGTTACAACAGATGATGGAGCTTGCTGTTGAGGCGAATGCGGGCGTCGATTTACATCTGCATGATCCGGATTATTTGGGTACTTTTACAATGCGACGGTTGGCAGCGCTTACGATGGAAGCGGGTTTACAAGGAAGAGTGGCGATTAGCCACGCGTTCGCTCTTGGCGAAGTGCCTGCCGGCGAGGCGGCGGAATTGTCCGCTATTTTAGCTGAAGCAGGCATTACGATCATCACAAGCGCGCCTCACAGTAGAACGCTGCCACCGGTTCCGCTTTTGCATGAGAAAGGGGTTGCTGTTGCAGCGGGCTGCGATAATATCTTTGATACTTGGCAGCCTTTCGGTAACGGAGACATCTTGGAACGAGCAGGCCGCTTAGCGGAACGCTTCCGCTGGATTGACGAGTATTCCTTGTCGCAGTCGCTTGGTTTCATTACTGGGGGTAAGACGCCGCTGGATCGAGACGGCCAACGCGCATGGCCAAATATCGGAGATGAAGCTAGCGTGGTCCTGGTGGACGCTACTTCCACGGCAGAAGCTGTCGCGAGAAGAGCTGAACGCAAGGCTGTCTTCTACCGGGGGACATTAGTGGCAGGAGGACTTGGGCGATGATCGATTTATTACTCGTTCATGGTGTGGTGATTACCATGGATCAAGAACGGCGCATTCTCGAGAATGGGGCTGTTGCGATCCACGACGGGAGAATTCTGGAAGTTGCTGACACTGAGCAACTGCTGGCGAAGTATGAGGCGAAGAGAACGATAGATTGCAATCATCACTGTATACTGCCTGGTTTGATTGACGTCCATGGTCATGGTGGTCATTCCATGTTCAAGACGATTGCAATGGACAATATCAGTTTCTGGATGCCAATCATGACGCATACTTATAAGCATTTTGTAACGGATGAGTTCTGGTATTACGAAGGTAAGCTGAATGCACTTGAACGCTTGAAGGCAGGGATCACGACAGGCGCTTGTGTGCTTGGTTCCATGCCTCGTTCAGATGATCCAATCTTCGCCCTCAATCATGCCAAAGCTTACTCCGAAGTTGGCATACGAGAGATCGTCTGTACGGGTCCTTGCAATCCGCCGTGGCCGCATTCGTTCAGTCGCTGGGTGGATGGGAAACGGATAACCAGAGAAGTAACTTACGAAGAGGTGTTGAAAGGTGCCGAGTCTGTAATTGAAGCGCTCCATCATTCACACGACGATCATATTCGTGCTTTCATCACGCCTTTCGTGATCGTTACTTCCGTTAATCCGTCAGCCCCGACGCCGCCGGATCAATTATATGGCTTAACCGATCATGATCGTTATCAGGCGAAAAAAATTCGCGAGATCGCTCGGAAATATAAAACGCGGATTCACTCGGATGCTTTTGGCGGCATGATTCATCTGGCGATTCAAGACAAAGAAAATGCTTTGCTTGGGCCCGATGTGCATCTACAGCACTGCCGCGGCATTTCATTTGATGAAGCCAGAATTCTGGCCGAAACAGGAACCAATGTTAGCTCTGCGCCAGGATTCGGACAGGTGAATGCGCGAACGCCCATTACGGAACTGATGGAGATGGGCGCAACTGTGGCGATTTCCACGGACGGTACTTCCCCGGCAGCGAGTTTTGACATGTTTCAAGCAATGCGCAAGACGCAGATGATTCATCAGGCAGCGCTCAAAGATTACTACTACTTGCCTGCTGGCAAGCTGCTTGAGATGGTCACGATTGATGCGGCCCGCTGTGTAGGTTGGGATGATGAGCTAGGCTCGTTGGAAGCAGGCAAGAAAGCGGATGTGATTACGGTTAACATGCGCCAGCCACATTTGACGCCTGAATATATGTATGTGCACAGGTTGGTCCATCAGGCAGTAGCGAGCGATGTAGACAACGTTATCGTGAATGGGAAAATCGTAATGGAAGACCGCAAAGTGCTCACCGTTGACGAGCTGACCGCCCTTGATGAGGCGAATGAAGAAGCGAAGCGGACGATTGAGCGCGCAGGACTGCAGAAGTATATGGAACCGACCAAATATTTCTGGGGCCACGCTAGGGCTTATGTGGATGAGAAACGTTTTGATCCTGAGTTACTGTAAGTGATTGCAAATTTGGCTGGGAGAAAGGGTGTAACGATCATGAGTATGATTTCTACTTATTGGCTAACTAACGTGCGTTTGGAGAGTGGCTATAGCTACGATAATGGAACAATTACAGGAACGGAGACAGAGGTCTGTCATCTCCTCATCGAAGATGGGAAGATTACGCAAATTGTCTCTGGAGAAACAACCATAGACAGTGATCTGCCTAAGCAAGATGCGAAGAACCTGCTTCTGCTTCCTGCGTTCCGCGATATGCATATTCACATCGATAAAACGTATTACGGCGGCCCATGGAAGGCTTGTTCACCGCCCGTGAACATTTTTACTCGTTTAAAGGAAGAAGAAACGCTGCTTACTCAGCTGCTGCCGACAGCTAGGGAGCGGGCGGAAGCGATGCTTGGGCTGTTGCAGAAGAACGGCACGACCCACGTCCGAAGTCATTGCAACATTGATCCCTATATCGGCTTGAAAAATCTTGAAGCCACGCTGCAAGCTTTTGAAACATTTTCAGGCAAGCTGTCTGGTGAAATCGTAGCCTTCCCTCAGCACGGGCTGCTGCGCAGCAATGTTGTGGAAATGGCGCGTGAAGCGCTGCGAATGGGAGCGACATCCATGGGTGGCGTAGATCCGGCCTCGGTCGATCAGAACATCGAGAAATCGTTGAACACGATTATGGAGTTGGCTGTAGAGGCAGATGCTGACGTGGATGTTCACATTCATGATCCCGGTCATTTAGGCATATTCACGTTCAAAAGGCTTGCCGCACTTACCGAGGAAGCGGGTTGGCAGGGGCGAGTGACCGTTAGCCATGCCCTCGGTCTTGCGGACGTTCCGGTCGAGTTGCAAAGCGAAGTGGCTGAGTTGTTTGCTCAGCTGGGTATCGCGATCACCTCCACCGTGCCGATTAACCGAGCGACGATTCCGATTCCGCTCCTCAAGCAAAAAGGCGTATCCGTGTCACTAGGCGACGATAGCATCACAGACCATTGGTCCCCATTCGGCCAAGGAGACAGCTTGGAAAGAGTTGGCCGCCTGGCGGAGCGATYCCGCTGGAGTGACGAGCGCTCGCTTGGGCAAGCGCTTGGCTTCATTACAGGCGGCAAGACTCCGCTTTCCGCGGAGGGCGCCCGCGTCTGGCCGGCGGTTGGCGATGAAGCAAGCGCGGTGCTCGTTCACGCGAGTTGTTCGGCGGAAGCGGTAGCGCGAAGAGCGGAGCGCCAAGCGGTACTGTATCGCGGGAATGTCGTTTCCGGTTCATTGTAATCACCAAAGGCATAGTTTTCTCTCAATTGGGAGGGGGCTATGCTTTTTTTATATTTTGGGGTAAGCAAGGCTTATCCCAAATTTAAGTTTAGGGCTACCTCGGGTCACCCCGTGGTGCCATGGGATGCTTCGTTGCACTTTGTGCAACATAGAGCGGTCTACTGTTTGTAATTCCAGCCCTCGTTGCACAAAGTACAATCAATTTGGCCCTGGTACACGAAAATAGCGGTTTGTAGCTCGTAATGTTGTACTAAGTACAATATAGGGGAGTGCGGAGGGCTAAATGCGGTCATAATGTTGCACAAAGTACAACATACATCGTCCATGAGGACGGTGTCCTTTTTATTACTTGATGATCTGTGGTCGTATTTCACGTTCTGAATCCATGGTTTTGCCGATTTTGCACAGTGTAATCTGGTTTCAGTTGTGGGTTTCTCAAATCCATGATCATATTTGTCATGCTAGTACAGAATACCCCGAAAATATCAATGAAAAGAGTGATCACTCTAGTGTAGGATGAAATTGAAATTACTCCCAAATAAAGAATTTAATGAGAACTTAAGAGAGTTTACTGATTTAGGGGGTGATTAATGCGTAATACATAAAACTCGTTCTTAATCTCCACAGACGCAAGTTAATAAATTAAAAGAGGAGTGTGTTTTCATGAAACAATTTCTAGTTAGGTACGGATTGATATCGTTTTTGGTGCTTGTGTTAGTTGCATCTATATCGTCATACACAGTAACTTCGACATCGTACGCCTCTGGAACACCGGTTGCTCTGAAACTTATTAATGAACACAGCTTAAAGGCTCTGTCAGTCAGCGGAGGGGATAAACAAGCAGCAGGTGCGCTTATTCAACAATTTACGAATGTAGAAGCCGATTATCAGAAATGGTATCTCGAATATTTAGGAAACGGATTTTATAATATCAGAAACGTAGGCAGCGGATATTTATTGGATGTCAGTGGAGCATCTTCATCTGATGGGGCCAATGTTATTCAATGGCTAAGCAATGACGGGTGGAATCAACAGTGGGAAATTATCGCAACTGGCGAAAAAGACTCCGTGAAAATTAAAAACCGAGGCAGTGGCAAGTTATTGGATGTGTCGGGACAATCGACATCCGATGGAGCGCAAGCCATCCAATGGAATGATAATGGCGGCCACAATMAGCATTGGTATTTATTATCCTAACGTTATGCAGGACTATATTTGTCAAACCTAAAAAACCGTCAAGGTGAACTTGACGGTTTTTCTTATGTATGCAACGAAAAGAAGTAAAGATTATATAAATACAAGTAAAGATTGTGAAACCAAATTATCTGAAAATTATTTATTATCTAAATAAGAAGACCATTCATTCGTAAAGGGGATTTTGCATGAAGGATAAAATGTTAACGCTTTCTTGATTGGCTTTTGTTTGCATAACGAAAGTAGTAAAGATATTGTAAATAAACGTAAAGAATGTGCAATGTTCTATAGCTAATTTTTTCTATAATGCTTATAAGCAATTTAAAGTATTAGATAAACGATCGAAATAGGAGGGTTTATTCAATGAAAAGAAATCTTATTCTCGGCGGCTTTCTCGCGATATCTCTTGCAGGTATGTCGGTGTTGGCCGGATGCTCCTCTTCACCAGATTCGACAACAGATAGTGGGAAAGCTGCGGAAACTTCCCAAGCAGGCGGTACGCTGACCATTGCAAGAAAGGCGGACGCGAACAACCTGGATCCTCAATTTATAACAAACATTCCTTCAGCGAACTACATTTTCGGTAAAGTTTACGAAGGCCTACTCTCAACAGATAAAAATATGGAGTACAAGCCTGCTTTGGCATCAGAATGGAAACAGGTCGATGACTTAACTTGGGAGTTCAAGCTGCGTCAGGGTGTGAAGTTCCATGATGGAACGCCGTTCACGGCAGAAGCGGTTAAGAAGACCATGGAGCGTGCTCTGGATCCAAAAGTAAATTCACCAAGAGCAAGTAATTTCTCCATGGTCAAAGAAGTGAAGGCAGTGGACGACTATACCGTACAGTTCATATTGTCCTATCCGTATGCCCCTATTCTGTCCATTCTTGCCAGCAATGAAGGCAGTATCCTTAGCCCGAAAGCTATTGCAGAACAAGCTGACAAGCTGTCGAAAAACCCGATTGGAACAGGGCCATTCAAATTCCAGTCCTGGACGCCAGGGCAAGAGATGGTGCTTGTCAAAAACGATAGCTACTGGGGAGAGATTCCGAAAGTAGATAAGGTTGTTTATAAAGTAGTACCTGAGGATACTACGCGGGTCGCCATGGTGGAATCGGGAGAGGTTCAGATTAGCGATCAACTGCCTGTAACCGAATTAGACCGTGTGAAAAATTCATCTACCATGACGTTGGCTCGCACCGAAGGGCTTGGCGTAGAATATATCGGGTTTAATGTGAAGAAGAAACCGTTCGATGATGTGCGTGTTCGTCAGGCATTCTCCTATGCCATTGAGAAGGACTCCATTATCAAAGGTGTCTATAACGGCGTGGGAAGCAAAGCGATCTCGGCTCTTTCTCCTAAAATGATTGGTTTTAATGCTAATTTGGCCGAATATACGTACAACATCAACAAGGCAAAAGAACTGCTTGCTGAAGCTGGTTTCCCAAATGGTTTTAAAACATCCATTGTGACAGATGATAGAAAAGAGCGTATTAACCTGGCAGAAGTGGTTCAATCTCAATTGAAAGGGATTGGCATTGACCTCGAAATCAAAGTGATGGAGTATGGTGCTTATCTGGATATCACAGGTAAAGGCGAACACAACTTGTTTATCGGTGGTTGGGGGAACGCAACCGGCGATGCGGATTATAATCAGTACAATGTGTTTCACAGTTCGTCCCATGGCAGCAAAGGTAATCTAGCTTTCTATACCAATGCGGAAGTGGACAAGTTAATCGAAGAAGGCCGTCGTGAGAAAGATGTGGAGAAACGGAAAGCGATTTACGCGAAAGTACAAGACATTGAAATGAAAGAAAGTCCGTTAATTCCAATTCGAACAATTGATCATGTAGCAGTAACGGCTAAAAATGTCAAAGGATTCTCGTTAAATCCAATAGGCTATCTGATGCTGAACGATGTTACTGTAAAGTAAAAGCGGGGGGATTTTGAGCTACGCTCAGTGATCCCTACAGCCGGGGGATTTTGAGCTACGTTCAGTGATCCCTACAGCGGAGAGACTTTGAGCTACGCTCAAAGGTCCCTATATTAGGAGGTATAATGGAAACGCAAAATCGCCGGTTCTACGGCAGCTTAAGCACATTTCAATGGTTTATTTTCCTGCTGGCCAATTCTGTCGCACTACCTATCGTGATCGGCGGCATTTTTCACTTGTCGATTGAGGAAGTATCGGCGTTGATGCAGAGAACATTTCTGGTTGTTGGTTTGAGTTCTTTCATTCAAGGATGGCTCGGGCATCGGTATCCGATTGCGGATGGGCCCGCAGGTTCATGGGTCAGTGTGTTTGTGATTTTAGCTGACGTAGCAGTCAGACAGGGTCAAAGCCTGAAGGAAACACTGCAAATTTTGGAGGGTGGATTCATTATTGCAGGTTTGCTCCTTCTCATTCTCGGCTTGAGTGGGTATTTCTATCGTTTGCTGTTCCTGTTCACCCCTCTGGTTACCGGCTCATTTCTTTTGATCTTAGCGCTTCAACTTAGCGGTGTTTTCATGAAAGGCATGATAGCCTTACAAGGAGAAGCATCCCTTCCTGATTATGGAACCGCAGCAATATCGTTTGGCGTCTTTATTCTCGTCATCCTTCTTTCTGTCAGGGGTAAAGGTTGGATCAAAAATTATGCCGTGTTAATCGGAATCTTATCCGGTTGGCTGCTGTATACTTTGCTCGGCAAAAGTTCAGGTGCACTTAGTACGAAGGAAGCTTGGGTGAAGCTGCCGGATATTTTTGGATGGGGGAACCCGCAATTTAATGCCGGAATTGTGATCACGGCGATTCTGTTTACGTTTATATTAGTCTCTAATACGATTGCTGCAGTTTCGGCTGTCAGCCAAGTCGTCCCGGAGACTCCGAGGAAATTAAAAGAAACGCTGAATCGCGGTGGGATAGCTGGCGGAATTTCTCATCTGTTATGCGCTTTCTTCTCAACGATTGGGGTCGTTCCGTTACCGGTTTCCGCGGGTTTTATTCGACTAACCGAACAGACCCGAGTTCGTCCGTTCCTTGTGGCTTGTCTGGTCTTATCAGGTATTTCATTAGTTCCAGCTATCGTTAACTTCTTGGCGCTGCTCCCAGGTCCAATCGCTACGGCGGCATTACTGGCATCTTTTGTTCAAATGATTGGGATCGCTTTTCAGTCTATTCTTAGAGAGACACTCGATCAACGCCGATTGACTATTCTGGGCATCACACTGCTGATTAGCATCGGACTTATGTTTCTACCATCGACAGCATTCCAGGGACTTCCATCGATCTTGCAATATGTATTCAGCAATGGATTGCTTGTAGGGACAATGATCGTGATCTTGCTAGAACAACTTTGGAAAGCTGAAAAATGAGGATGATCCCTAACTTAAAATAAGGGGCAATTCATTTAGCGAGTTAATTGCTAAATGGATTGCCCCTTTTATTTGCAAATTTGTTGCATCAGGTTTGAAGTTAACTAGATGTGGACAGCCTTATTTTCATCACATTAATCTATGGTTCATCGTAAATTCCACCAGATATAATTAGACGACAATGCTCATGCATGTTCATTTTGCGAACCTCCCTGCTTTTAAAAAAAGTAAAGCTTATGCTTGTGAAAACCTCTTCGTGACATCATGACTGGGAATTCAGGTATGGCGTAAGATGACATAAACCAATACTCCTGCGAGAAAAAGTGTCGATACCAATGAGATTAACTTAAAAAAAGTTTCAACTCTTGATTTCATATCAGTACCTCTTTAATAGTTGATAAAACGCAGAAAAATCGGTATTTATTCTTTTGTTTTATAAACAATAAGGATGGAACTACGTTGGAGTCCGGCATCATTTCTTCCTGCCTTCAGGATAGAGCCATAACATACGTTAATAACTTGATCATCCGTCAACTCAGCCAGAAATTGATTAGCTCTCGACTCTGCGTAGGATGAATCCGTGTCCAAAAATTCTTTTACTTGAATCACCGTCAAAACCCCCTTTCATTAAAAATACATTGAATATAGAAAAAAAACAGAAATACAACAAGACATTCCGATTTAGACGTGGAATGTCTTGCGTATTCCTCTGACCATACCAGAGAAAGAAAACGCTGTCAATCAACTTTGGAAAATCTGGTTGCAAGATAATTATTGTCGTTATCTTAGCCTTAAGGCTGGGGGATACGGCTATTTTTTTGCGTTGTAGGATGTTCCAAATTCTAACACTAGGTTGACGACTTTATTTTATTAATATTATAATATATAATGTTAGGATAAATATTTTAAGGATAAGAAAAGAGAATTCAATTTTTTACTATAGATGGGGGGATTTATAAGTGGAAATAGGTGTAGATACATTTGTCGAGACAACGCCGGATGTTCATACAGGCAAGACGATAAGTCACGCGGAGAG
>NZ_JBFTQB010000015.1:0-17869 GCF_056398785.1 Paenibacillus sp. 01T422
CTCGATAAGCATCTGGGGTTCCTTAATTTGAATCGTGCCTCCATAACTGAGGAGTTGATAAGGCAGATGAGTGGAAATGGCTTTCTCCTGCACTTGAAAATGGGCTTCATACTGGGAGCGCTCCACTAGCGCATGGGCTAGGAACCAATGCCCGCACAGGTCGTCCAGTGCTTGCTCTCTCCCTGTGATTTTAACGGAGATCAGCTCATCCGGCTTATTCGCATCAGGCAAGAGACCTGCGAGAATGAACTGGCGTGCTGAGAAATCGGTCGGCCTCTCAAATGTCATGTCCGCCCTCGACAACTCCCGGATTCGATCCACGCGAAAGCTGCGAATTTCTTTCCGCAGATGACAGTGCCCAACGACATACCATTTGCTTTTCCAGCAAACTAGTCCATAGGGATCCAGATGGCGTGTTTCTGCTGCAGAACCGTAGCCTTTTTGATAGTGCATGCTTAGCGTGACCCGCTGTGCAACGGCGACCTCCACTTCTTGCAGCAACGAAGATTCGGCGGCATCCGCCTGCGGCGAAATGACATCTAACCCCTGCTCATGAAGATGGATTTGCTCCAGYTGCTCTTGATTCGTATATAGTTTCAGTTTGGCAACAGCCTGATTCAGCTTCTCTCCGAAAGGATATCCAGCTTCCAAAGCAAAAGTGGCAGCGTGAATGAGCGCCTTTTGCTCATCCAGATCAAACACGAGCGGAGCCTCATTAAACTGCCCAAGCAAGCGGTAGCCGCCATGGTGCCCGGAATCCGAAATAATCGGAACACCGCTCGCGCATAACGCATCGATGTACCGGTACACCGTGCGGATATGGATCTCTAGCTTTTCGGCTAGTTGCTTAGCCGTTATTTGTTTATGTGATTTGATGAGCCATAGAATGGCTAGCATTTGATCCGCTTTTGACATTCGGGGCTAGTCCTCCTAGCGAATGGTTTCTATGTGGTATTATCATAGCATTTTATGCTCGCTCATTGTGTTTGGAGCTGTTATTACATTGCCGCTTTCCTAAGTAGCTTCTCTGACTATTTAGCTTTCCAACGTATCCTCAGTTTGTCTACGATGCTAGCCAAGGCACTGTCGCACGGTTCAGGTCTCATTGGATGAATTCCAATGAAAAGTCCATATAACCGCGTAATTCCAGCTTTTCATTGGATGATTTCCAACGAGACCCTCTGAAATCAGCCATAATAAAGTCAATTCCAACCATCTCATTGGAAACGATCCAATGAACCCCACTTATAACCCACTCAAACGGCTTCCTCRTTGGATTTACTCCAACTAAACCAGCCCCAAACCACATATCAACCTGCGATCAGACGCAATTGTCGCTTAGAGAGACCAGCTAAGTAACATTAGCCGCTTTCCCACACGAATCCTCCTCGAGTGGGAACTACAATCCTCTATTTTGCTTTAAACCGCCACTTCAACCAGCCGATAGGAACTGTGGTCCTCTATTCCGCCGCTCCCAGCCGGAATATTGGCTTTTCCCACCAAATTAGACCCTGTAGTTCCCCCAATGTCCCAAAATCAGCTGATTCAGCTCAAATAGAGTCCTGTAGTTCCGCTCCAGCATAGCCATTACAGCCAAGCCACCACGCGGAGCTCTACCCAACCAACCAGCTCAACCAAACAAAAAGGGACCGCCCCAAGTAGAACACTCTACTCGAAAACAGCCCTTAGCCACATTTTTAAACAGACAGCCGCTCAACCAGCTCATGAGATGCTAACACAAGATCTCCACGAATCGTGCAAGCATTCGGGTCAGCCAGGCTGTCCAGGAAATGCTGAACGACGCTGGCAAAACCCCTTCTTTCCAGCACGGTGTCCCAGCTTCCGAAGGAACGTATACGCGGCGCGGCGCCTCTTTCATAGAAAACCGCTGACTCCAAATTCGTCACCTCGACCGAACGACCGCTGCCGTGCAGCTCGATTTTTTCCAAATCCACGCCAGCGAGCCTCACCATGCTATAAGTGCCCTGCGATGAGCCGAAGGACAACGTTCCTGATGCGTGAAGTAATTTACCAACTTCATCCACTTGTTGATGGTGCGAAGCTACTTCATAGGGACTCTCCCCCAGCCAGAGCAAAAGATCCAACATATGGATCAAATCATCATACAACGTCTCCTTCGCGCCGTGACCCTGCTGCTTAATCCGATGTTTCACTGCTGAACACCAATCGAAGCCGCCCGCTTCGCGCAGCCAATCTCGCGCTTCGACATAGAGCGGAGCAAATCTCCGATTAAAACCGGCTGCGAGAAGCACGCCTTTTCGTTCCGCGTAAGATGCCATCTCTACCGACTGTGCCCAACTGTAAGACAATGGCTTATCTACATAAACCGCTACTCCCTGCTCCATGCTTTTCATAGCAATTTCATAATGCGTCGGTGTGGGGCTATGCACGAAAACAGCGTCCAAATCAAGCGCGAGAAGCTCTTCCAGCTTCGTTGTCCCGAACGGGATGCGATACTTTATCTTCATTCGTTCAACTGTTGCGGGTGTGGAGCTCATAATGCCAACGATGTCTACTTGTTCATTAACGGAAAGAAGCGGTAGATATACTTTTTGCGCGATATCCCCAAGCCCGATGATTCCGATTCTTTTTCTTGTCATTTTGAAAAGTCAGCTCCTTATTTGTTTCCCGAGTACCATGCGTCCTACAACTAATCCAAGTATCAGCAGCACAGCGCCCACAAGCGTCGAAACGCCATAAACCTGCACCCACATCGGGGCCTCTGCAATGAGCGCGTATACTTTCCCGCCAACAATTGGTCCTAAAAAAGCAGCAAAACCCGTAATCGCCGAATACGTCGCAATGTACATAGGCCGTTCACTTTTCGGTGTGTCGCCAATCGTAAACGTAAAGACCATCTGATTAAACCCTCCGAGTCCAATGCCGAGCACGGTATGAACCGCATAAAGCACGACAATCGCCGGTATAAAAGCAATCGCCCCCCACAATAAACAAGCGATGGCAATGATCGGTAAAGACCATAACAGCAAGGTTTGCGCTGTATAACGTGCGTTCAGGTTACCCCAAACATAGTAACTTGCCATCATGACCAACGTATGAACGACGGTTATGTAGGAGACTGTTTCATAATTAATTTCCATGAGCTTAAGCATGACATAGGAAAATAGCGGTACGGTCAAACTTTGCACAAATAAAAACACAGCTAGGAAAATAATCGCTTTTATAAATGCACGGTCCTTCAATGGCTTCCCGATCATTCCAATAGGATTAGACTCCTTGGACGGCTCGAAAGGCGGGTTCGGATATAAGCAATACGCCAGTATATTGAGAAGCGCGCAAACGCCGACGATCATAAATAAATAGGTAAAACCCTGTCCACCAGGATATCGATCCAGAATTTGCCCGCCTATAAAAAGAGCAAGGGAGCTGACTCCGCCTAGAATCGTATTGCGAAGCCCAAAATACCGCCCGCGAACCGGCCCCGGAACAGCATCGCTAATCAGCGAGGTCCACACGACACCGCCTGCGGCATTGCCTAAGTGAGCAACCGTATACAGAATGATATACATCACAACCCACAAATCTTGCGGAAACAGAAACGGGATCAAACCCACGGAAGCCCATAACAACCTATGAGACGAGCCGAAAATGAGAAGCATCCGCTTGCGATTCCTGAATTTCTGCATGGCTACAGCCATACCAATTTGGATGATATTAACCACTGTTGTGATGGCTAGGATAAACCCAATCTCCGTCGATGTCGCACCAAGGTACAACAAATAACCGGTTAAAAAAGGACCGCCCAAAAGTTGAAAAATCACAACGGCCGGGAATCCCTCCAGCGTAGCGATAAGGAGACTTTTGCGGTAGTAGGACATTCTTTTCCGAGGGTTCCACAAGCTGTCCAGCATTTTCATAAGTATGCTCGCCTCCATTTTGTAAGGGTGAAACCTATTGACTGATCTAATAGTTTACAAGGTATAGGGCGCTTATGGTAAAATAGGACAGACTACCTAATCTATCATGTCAGGCGGGATCATCGACATACTATGAAACCAAACCATTTTGGTCTTATCACAAGCTCAATACTCTTTTTGACCTTTATTGTACTCTCTCTTGTGTTTCAGTCAACAACTTATTTGTATATTGCCAGTGTGGGCCCGCTTCTCATTGTTCCTTTCATTCCTGATATTCGTTCAGGCCAGTACATCAAGCCGAATCAAGCCAAAGGCGCTGTCCGACTCATCACGATGGAGAACRAAGACAAGTCAGGTTCCGATTTTCTAGTGATCCTATTTGAGCAAGGTTTTGTTAAATGGGACCGTAAGCAGCTCTATTTTAATCTGGATGATGTCATGAAAGATGTCTATATCAAGCCAGATCCATTCGCCGCCACGATGACGGTGCTGAAATATGACTTGTCTCTGGATCGCAGCAAGAAAGGCTGGGTCGGCATCTCCTTGCCCCAGCTTCAGCAGCGTATAAGCCAGCTATCTTATACGACCAATGAAATCAATAGAATCGTCATTCAAATGTCCGATGTGCACGAGCTGCTGCAAAAAACAGTTTCACAGCCTGCTGCAGCCGGAAGAAGTGTCGGCGCTTAAGCGCCAAACACCCAACCTTGATTTCAAGGTTGGGTGTTTTTTTATGAGGAAACAATTATTTGATTTGATCACCGCATAAATAAGCAGCTAACGTCCGCACCATAACGCCTGTTGCCCCTTTGGGCTCAATGCCTTTGGCTGACCACAACCAGGCGGTGCCGCCTGTATCTAGATGAATCCAAGGCGTTTCTTCGGCGAAGTACCCGATGAAGAGCCCTCCGGTAATAGCCCCCGCCCAGCGGTCTGACGAGGCCTGATTCTTGATATCGGCCACATCGCTTTTCAGCATTTCGCGATACTCTGGATAGTTGGGCAGCTGCCACAGCTTCTCTCCCGCTTCCCCAGCCGCTTGAAGCAGTGGTTTCAGGAACTCATCATCGTTCGTCACAGCCCCCGTCGCTACATCGGCGAAGGAGATTAAGATAGCTCCTGTGAGAGTAGCTACATCAATCAGGCGGTTCGCTCCGAGCTTCTTCGCATAAGTGATACCCTCCGCCAAGATAATACGACCCTCTGCGTCCGTATTCAGTACTTCCACGGAGTGTCCGCTGAGCATCGTCACGATATCGCCGGGACGATAGGCCGAGCCGGACGTCATATTTTCCGCTGACGGTATGACGACAACCAAGTTTACCTTCGGTTTCAGCTGCCCGACAACGTGAAGAGCTCCAAGCAGCGTTGCGGCTCCGCCCATATCGCTGATCATCTCTTCCATGCCGTCGGGGCTTTTCATCGAGATGCCGCCGGTATCGAAGGTCACGCCCTTGCCGACGAGGCCCAGCACGTCGGCAGAGTCCGGATCACCCTTGTACTGCAGGGTGATCATCCGTGGCGGGTTGACGCTGCCTGCGCCAACCGCGATCAGACCGCCCATCCCCCGGGCGGCGATCTCGTGCTCATCCAGCACTTCGCAGCCGAAGCCGTAGTGCTGGGCAAGCTTCATGGCTTCCTCTGCGAGGATAGCCGGAACGAGCTTATTGGCCGGGAGGTTCGTGAGATCCCGGGCATAGTTCGTGCCCTCCGCAACCGCCTCAGCGGATGCGAGCGCGGACGACAGAAGCGCTGCATCTGCAGCCGCTTCTGTGAGCAGTACCGCCTGGCGCAGCTCTGCGCGCGCCGGCTCGTTCTTGCGGTACACCGCGATGCGGTATGTACCGAGAAGCAGCCCTTCGGTCAGCGCCGTTACGGCGGACCGGCTGTCGATGCCGCTTGGCAGCTTCAGCGCCAAGCTTTCGAGCTTCAGCGCGAGGGCCTCGCGCGCTGCATGCACGGCGGCTGCTCGCAGCGTATCGCGTGATGCTGCGGGGCCGAGCCCCGCAACGAGCACGTACGCGTACGGCAGCAGCCCGTGGGTGGGCAGCGCCTCGAGCTCGCCTGAGGCGCCGGTGAAGATGCCCTTCGCGCGCATGCGCTGAAGGGCTTGGTCGAGCTGCGGCTCGCCGAGGACGGTGTCCTCGCGCAGCTCAGCTTCACTTAGGCAGACTAGGATGGCGTCTGCCCCTTGCTCGTTATGCGTGAATGACGTGAACACGCCTGTCRTAATTGCTGTGTTTTTTGCAAACATAGTGTCCATTCTCCCTGTTAGCTTAATAGAAAGATGCTGCCTTCTGAATAACGGACTGCATAGGCAGGTGATACGGGCATTTCTCTTCGCAAATCGGCTTCTCTTTGCAAGGATCATGGTCAGCACAGCCTACTAGTCTATCCTTTTGTCTTTCGAAAAATCCCTCGCCCTTCGGCAGCAAACCAAATTTCTCCCTAAACCTGCTGGAAATCATCACATCCGGAATGGCAATCTCGAGTGGACAGGAGCAATAGTTGCAGCGTCTGCAATCGTGCTGACCGAGTTCAACGGCTAATTGTTCGAGTTCTTGACGTTCTTCCGTTCCAACCTCCTGCTCTTGAGCAGCTAGGTTTTCCTGCACTTCCTTGACGCTTACCATCCCCGAAATGGTTACATGTACGTTCTGGCTGTACGGATATCGGATAGCCCGGTCAACAGGTTGTATGAATCCGCCTGACAACGGCTTCATGGCAACCTTCATTAAATCCATCTCCGTTGCTTTGGGAATAAGCTCCTCTAAAGCAAACGGCTGCGCTAAATTCAAATGGAACAAAATTTGATCGAATTGCCCCTTTGCGATCCATTTGGTCAGCAAATCCGGCCGATGTCCGGAAATTCCGATGAAGCGGACTTTGCCTTCTCGCTGAGCTTCCAGCGCTGCCTTGTAAGCACCTTCAATGTCCATTGCCTTTTTGAATTCAGTTACGTAGTTCACATAGTGAATTTGGAGTAAGTCGACATGGCTTGTTTTCATCCGCACCAGGCTTCTCTCGATCTCCGCCTTGGCCGTTTCGTAATCGCGCGCCCCTGTCTTCGTCGCCAAAAAGTACTCGTCTCTGCGATGCGAGATGCATTCGCCGATGATCTCTTCGCTGTTGCGATAGGCGGCAGCGGTGTCGATATAATTAATGCCGTGATCCAAGGCATAATTCAAAGCTTCTCTAGCCTGTTCCAAGGGTACATTTGGAAGATTCATTGCACCAAAGCCTAGTGACGATACGTTATAGCCGGATTTGCCGAATCTCGAATATCTCAAGCCAATATCTCCCTTCATTCCATTAACGAGGATATGAATAATTGCACATGCAACTATTGTAATACAACTCTATCCTACTTTCCACGAGATCGTGCTGGCTTTGGGGAACTACAAGGCGTTATATCATTAAAAAGCAGCACAATGGAGTATGTATGGGAACTACAGGGCGTTATTCCTTCAGTTTGAGCAGCGTTCCGTCGTAAACTGGAGAAATAAGGGATCAGAGTTCCACTTCCCCCTTCCAAACGCCTGATTTGCAACAAATAGAGGACCGTAGTTCCACCTAGGTGGCGGGGGCGCGGGTTATGGGGTTACGGGTTACGGGTTACGGGTTACGGGTTACGGGTTACGGGTTACGGGTTACGGGTTACGGGTTACGGGTTACGGGATCTGAGCTCTGGGTTCTGGGTTGTCTGTTACTTACGGGTTACACGCCCTACGTTCTACACCCTACATTACCTCCTATACGCTCCATATCCTGTACGCCACCGTCCCCGTCACTTTTCCTCGTCCCACCCTCCCCGTTCCGCGCTCTACGCCCACTGCTCACCATTCGCCATCCTCCGCCTCACACACAAAAAAAAACCCAAGCCACTCACCAGAGTGTCTCAGGGTTCCCATAACATGAGTCGTCGTTACCAAGTCTTTATTTCTTCTCATTCGCTCTTACTTCTCAATCGCTTTTACTCATCAATCACTCTTACTTCTCAATCACTATTACTCATCAATCGTCCTTACCATCATTCTTGCCCCAGTCGCGATTGCCCCAATTCCAATTGAAATTGTGATCATTTTCTGGCTTCGGGGTCGCTGTTGGCTTTGCCGTTGGTTTGGCTGTCGGTTTCGCCGTTGGCTTGCTCGTGCTTGTCGGTTTGACGGTAGGCTTTACACTAGGCTTTGGAGTCTCTCGTGGCTTTGACGATGATCCATTTTTCGAATCATCGTCATTGTCGTCCTTACGGCCTGGTTTTGGTGTATTTTTGTTATCATCATCATTATCTTTGCCATTATTATCTCTACCATTGTTATCTTTGCCATTTTTAACATCATTGTCATTCTTGCCGTTTTTGTCGTTGTTATCGTCGCGACCGTTTTTACCGTCCTGGCCGTTCTTGCTATCGTTGCGATTGCTTTTTGGTGTAGGCGTRGGTGTCGGCTTCACACTAGGCTTGCCATTATTATCGTTTTTACCAATCTTGGTATTGTTATTACCATTATTATTGCTATTGCCATTCTTGTCATTATTGTCATTCTTGTCGTTCTTATCATTGTTTGCAGCACTTTTGCCTTTATCTCGGTCGTTTTGAATTTGCTGAATTCGCTCACTCAATTTCCCTGATTTTTCATCGGCAACAAGTCTTTGCAGCGAGGATTTATCGATAGGCTTCGATGACGGCACCAGCTTATCTATCCCACCGTTTTCTTTGGCTAACTGATGGATGGAGACGCTTTTGATGTCATCCAGAGATACTTTCGCCCCATTGTCAACGGCATTGAGATAAACAGCATATTTACCTGCGGATACACCGCTGGCTTTTGCTTCTTGTCTCACTTCTTGCGGTGCTGCGAATGCAGTGACCTCATAGTTTTTGACTTGCTCAGGATGCGCTTGCTCAATATGCTTACTGACCTGATTCTTCATCTTGGTGGCTATCGCCTCATCATTCACTGCTGATTTTTGCTCTACCACAGTAGATGAGATGATAATATCGCCTTCTCCTTTTGCAAGGGCTCCCTGCTCCGCTTTATCCAAGATGTCTGAGGTAACAGCTTCTAGCGACTTTCCCTTGTACACCAAGGTGCTGATTAACTCATCGCCGTCTGAATTTAATCCTTGCAGATCTTGAACAACCTCTTCGTTATCGATACCAATTTCGATACTTGGATTGATATCGATGGTTACGTAAGCAACCACTTCGCCACTTGGCACACTTCCCGTCAATGTGGATACTAACACGAAGCACAAGACAATTGCCGCAGCCAGACCAGATAGAATTCCTAATTGCGGTACCCGGAAGCGCTTTGTCGCAGGTGCAAACAGTATCTCTTCCCCTACTTCACAATTTCGTGTTCCCCTAGGGAGCTTCTCAAACCGACCCTCTGGACTCATGACAATAATGGAGCTGTCGCTGATTTCCATTACGATTCCCTTGTTCATGCGCTGTTCTTCCTTTCTTAATGCAGTCCTCATTCTCGAATATGTAAATAATCCCGCAAGTAAGGGTATGGACCGTTGTAAATGAGAGCGATAGCTATCAAATATTTACGGTTGCGCTCCAAGGTTTTTCTAGAAACCTGTACTTGCTCCAGCAGCTCTTTAATGGGTAGCTGCCGTTTCGTTAGAAGAGTCCGCATAAGTTCCGCATCCTGTGCCAGTGTCCGACCGATGCCGAAAAGCATCTGTCTGGAATCGTCATGTTTAGGAGCGGCTTCCGTCAATTCAGAGAAATCGATATCAAAATCACTTAAGCAGCGGCTGAAATCCATGATTTCACTTCGCCGTTCTTCAAGTCCTTTTTGCTTCTCATAAGCTTCTATGGCTTGATGAACCTCAATCGGATTGAGTAGGTTATCTTCATCATCTTCCTGATCGAATGAACTATAAGGAATCTGTCCTTTGAAACGTTGTTCTTTACGCAAGAAATCAATTAATCTTCTCCGCATGACGGTTTCGGCAAATCCGAGGAACGATCTCCCCATCACAGAAGAGTATTGATTAATGGCTTCATTAAATGCCCCTAAAGCAATGCTGAATTCATCATCCCTAGCCGGATCTATATATCTTTTACAGAACCTGCTTGTCACTTTTGCCACATAGGGCTGATAGTCTGAAATAAATTGATTCCTAAGTCGTAGGTCTCCTGATTGAATTTGATGTATGGTAACCTCAAGGGAAGAGGCATAGGATTCACTTTGACCCTGGGATTCCTTTTTTCCAAGGAACCTTTTGAATAGTACCAGTAGCACCTTTCCACCTCACAGTATAGTAATTTCGTCCTTATGTATATCAATTCGGGGGGTACAATAGATGTAATACAGAAATAAAAAGCAAATTTATTATAACATAGATGACCAAATGAGCACCTACTGGGAAATAAAACCTTTGTAGACGATTTCATTTTAATCTAGAATCCTTTACAATTAAGGTAAGGAGGTGTTTCATTTGGAACAAGGTAATCAATTTGGCAAATTTCTAGAGACGCTGCGAGGCAAAATGTCCTTGCGCAAGGTTGCCAGCAAAAGCGGCCTATCTCATGCGTACATTCGAGACTTGGAACTCGGACGTAATCGTACCACGAATGACATCATCAAGCCATCCCCTGACACCTTAAGGAAGCTTTCGCAAGCCTATCAATATCCTTACACGGATCTTTTAATGAAAGCCGGATACTTGGAAGAAGCGTCATCTTGGCAGACGCCTAACGAAATCCGTTTAGATAATGTCTGGTATGTGGAGTTCGGTACGAAATCGATCAAGTATGTCTCGCAAGATGGCATTGTGGAAGAAAACGTAGAATCACTCGTGGCTTTTACTAGTTTCATAGAAGCATTGATGGATCTTCAATTTGCAAAAATGGATATGCATTTGTTCGTTAATCTGAACAAAATAAAAAAGTATGCCCCCTCAGAAGGCAAACTTTATTTTGATACTTATGAAGATGAGCCTTATGTCACCATCGCAGCCATGGCGCAGATGAAATATCATCAAACGCTTGTGGACTATGTGGCTCGCAACACTGGCGCGGCTGCCCAGACCGATGGCGATACCCGTCACTTATCGTTGAAAGCTAAGCTCCTTACCTAGCATAACATAGATGAATAGAGCTGTTGCGATACCAAGCATTTGAATTGGCATCAGTGCGCTTAGCACACTGTCCGGATAGGACTGTCGATAAACAATTCCAATAATTACGACAATAATGAATAGATAGAAGCCTGCATTTTCTTTGGTTGGCAATATTCGCGTGTAATGCGTCAGGAACGTAAAGCCCAACCGAAGCTTATGTATCCCTACAAGAATGCCGCATTTCAAGCATATGGCCAGCAGTAGGATGATCACGGACTCGCCCGGGTCATCTTTCATATCCGCATAGGAAGTGAACGGAGTCAGTTCCCATATCGCGAGAACTCCTGTAGACACAATTATAGACAGGATGTATCCGGATAATGCGAGGATGATCGCAGGTATTGTGTAAAACCTCCAAACAGAAACTAGCAGAACACATATGATACTTATGTATAAGATAGGCCTTTGGCCAAAGTATGTGACCATCGTGCCAGCAAGGAAAGCCACAACAATCGGCAACCAGTGCGGCTTTATTTTTTGTCTGAATAGAACCAATGAGAATAGAATCATGGGAACAAAATCAAGACAGGTCAAGATAAATATCGCCCATGTAAACAAATACTTACCCCTCATTTCTAAGCTTGTACTTAAGAAATTACGTCACTTTACTCTACAACTAGAATTATACAGGATAATAGATCTTTTGCGTTCAATGTGGACTAAGTTGGCTGTTTCTGAGCATGAGCTGACAGAATGCATGGATGATCGAGAGAAATGGAGTGCGATGATCGTATGGGGCATCATTACACCGTTGCCATTGTGGAAGATAATTATTGGGTTGGTAAATTACTTGAAAGCTATTGTCAGCAGTGCGGGTTAGATGTCGTCTCAATCGCCACGGATGGCGAACAATTCATCCGAATGTATGACCAGATTCTTCCGGATGTTCTGCTCGTCGATATTGGTTTAGAAGGCAATCTGGACGGCATTACCATGGTACAGACACTACGAAAAGCTGGCTATGAGCAGAAGGTTATCATGGTTAGCGGAACTACAAATATAGATCATATCCTCACAAGCTTTCATGATCTGGGATCTCTTTATTTCTTGTCTAAGCCTGTGATGTTGCCTAAATTTCAAGCAGCCATCCGAAAAGCAATTGCCGAAATTCAATTGGAGCGCAGTCATACGCAGCAAGCACCACCCTCAATCAAGACAACTTGGATCACCGTCAAGAATCAAAAATCGCAATTACCCATCTCGGAGGAATCGATCCTTTTCATTGAGAAAGAGGACAAGCGCTTATCAAGAATTCATCTCATGAATGGTGCACATATGGATTCCAGCACCAATTTATCGGATATTTTATCCCAAAGTTCGCCAATGATGTTCAGCCCCTTCAAGGGCTTTCTTGTCAATATGCGGCATGTTGTAAGTTATGTGAAAGAAAGCAGTTTTCCTACATCCCGCAGATTTCTTATTCACTTAAATCATACACCGGTAAAAATCCCTTTAAGCAGAAGTCTGCAAAAGGAGTTCGGGCGATTGCTCCAGGAAATTCACGACCAAGTCTAGCCTCAATAAACAAAAAGCCGCTCCCTCTTCCGTTAGGAAAAGTTAGCGGCTTTTATCGTTAGAACCTCTACATGGGCTTAGAGGTTTTTTTGTTTTTCAGCTTATCGCGGCGTACACTTAACATTTTCAATCGTTTCATGAGCTGATCTTCCCATTCGGTATCCGCCAAGGATTTGGCCACCATAAGCAGATCCAGCGCCATATCGATTTGGCTGCGCACAATATCCATAGGCTCTTCGCCTTCATGATTGACACAATTGTCATGCAGCAGATGGTCTTTCCCATCGACATATTCCACAAAATCAACCTCAGCAGCCCCATCACCATGAGCATATTCCGCCAATATCTCGTATTCGTTCTCTACCAGATAATGAACCTCAATATGATGACATACCGGACAGAAGAGAATAGGCACATTATGAATTTGTGTACGGATGTGCTTCAATGTACCTTTTGTTCCAATCATACTAGCGCCACAACAAAAACTCATCGATATCACTCCCTTTGAGCTTTCCGTGAGGAAAACTTGCATCGTAGCATAATCTTTGTCACCCGGATTAATCCAATATATTCGCCTTAAAAGTATGAAATTCCTTTTTTACGAGACATCTAGATTTTAGCAATCCACGCATATTTTTCTGATGAAAAGCGAATGCTTTTACAAGAAAATGGTCGCCCGAAATACGATTTCCAGAAAAGAGGAATGGCCTTGAAAACTTCACCAATCTCGGAGTATGAGGTGCCTGGAAGATATTACAAGGACTTACTCCAACTTATGGTTGTAGGTGCAAATTCGCTCTATGTATATTGGGAAATATCTGACAGGCGCAGGTGGCTGGTATCTCAGCATTTCGAATGTGACTTCGGCGTCATGCCGTCCGTCATCCGCTTGTACGATGTGACCCATGTGCTCTTTAATGGACATAATGCCCATACCTACTGGGATACAACCATGTTGCCCGAAACTACTCATTCCTACTTACATCAAGCTAGGGCTAATCGCAGCTATATCGTGGATGTAGGTACGTATACATGGGAGCATGAGTTTATCCCTTTACTTCGATCCAATTGTGTCGTAACCCCCAAAGATTCGGAAGAAGATTGGGGAGAACCGAGGTGACAATAAGTCTTGATTAATCGCATGAAATCAAAGCCTGAGATTAAGGGTTATTTCGCCCTCGTCCTGCATGCCCATCTTCCTTATATTCGTCACCAAGGTCCTGACGAAACTTTGGAAGAGCGTTGGTTATTTGAAGCCATGACAGAAACGTATTTGCCATTATTGGAAGTTATGCATCACCTCTCGCAGGATCAAATTGATTTCCGCATGACCTTTTCTATAACTCCGACACTCCTATCCCTGTTCAGCGATCCGTTCTGGCAAGCCAAATATCGTGCTTACCTCCAAGAGCTTATTGTGCTAACAGATAGCGAAAAGGTTCGATTACATGAGGACCCCGTCCTCCTTCCGGTAGCCAATCAATATGCGCAGAATTTCCAAAGGCTTCACAATCTGTACGAGAGCTATAACGGAAATGTCATTGTTGCCTTCAAACATTTTCAGGAGTTAGGACACATAGAAATCGTAACTACCGCCGCAACGCACGCCTATCTGCCGCTCTTGCAAACGGAAGAATCCATCAGAGCCCAGATCCTAACGGCTGTGAAAGACTTTGAGCATTATTTCGATCAAAAGCCGCGCGGCTTCTGGTTACCCGAATGCGGCTATACACCTGGGATTGGGCGGATATTGAGCGAAGCTGGCATCCAATATTTTTTTACGGATGCCACGGCGGTTGCTTTTGCGTCCCCTCATCCCCACCGGGAGCAGCTAGCTCCCCTGATGACGTCGCCTGATGGCATAACGGCATTTCCGTGCGATGTGGCATCTGTTCACCAGACTTGTTCTCCTGAAGATGGTTACTGCAGTGATTTTCTCTATCGAGATTATTATTCGGATAACGACTCAGGCTTCAAATACGACCGCAATACAAGTAAAGGCCGACTCAAAATTCCCTATCATCCAGCACTCGCGTTAGAAAAAGCAGAGGAGCATGCCGATGATTTTATCAGGCTTCGCCAAAAACAGATACAACAAGCGCATCGCTGGCTGGATCGAAAGCCGGTCATCGTCTCCTCTTATCAAGCGGAGCTTTTTGGGCATTGGTGGTATGAAGGTCCCCACTTTCTAGAGCTGCTTTGCCGCAAAATGTTTCTCGAGCAGATGACGGTAAAAATGATAACGCCCAGCGAGTACCTGGATGAGTATCCAACAGCTGGAGTCGGCCAATTGAACCCTTCCAGCACAGGGCGCAACCACAGCTCGGAAACATGGCTGCAAGCAGGCAATGACTGGATCTACCGTCATCTTCATCAAGCTGAACAACGGATGATTCAGTTAACCACAAATCTGGAACGTTTCCTCCGCTCTGACAAAGCGAACGCCGATGTGCTCAAGCGAGCTTTGAATCAAGCCGCCAGAGAGCTCATGTTAGCTCAGAGCAGCGATTGGGCGTTCATGATGGACTCGAAAACCTACGCTGACTATGCCAGCCGCCGGATAAAAAACCACCTTGGCTGCTTCCACCAGCTTTGCGATCAATTGGATCGCAATCAGATCGATGAGAATTTCCTTGCTGCTCTGGAGGAGCACGACCATTGCCTTCCAGATGTCGACTATCAAGCATTCAGAAGCATCAGCCTCCAATCGCCTATTCCTATTATTCCAAGCAGAAGTGAATGGGAAACTTTACTGGAGGAAACAAACCATCACCCCAATGTGTTCATGCTTGCCTGGGAATATCCGCCCAAACAAGTCGGCGGTTTATCGAAAGCCGTCCACGAACTATCGGAAACCCTTGCTTCTCGCGGGGAAATTGTCCATGTCATCACGACGTCCTATGATGGTGCTCCTTCTTTTGAAAACAAAAATGGCGTCTATGTCCATCGATTGCCAATCCAGCATTCCGGTGATACTTCTTTTTACCACTGGACTTTCGAAATGAATCTGGCCATGACCGATCATCTGGTCAAATGGGTGGATAACGGCGGTCGCATTGATCTTCTTCATGCGCATGATTGGATGGTTTTTCACACCGCGAGAGAAATAAAAATGAGTTATGACATCCCTCTGATAGCGACGATTCACGCGACGGAATGGGGAAGAAATCAAGGGCATTTAAGTTCCGACCTGCAGCGCAAAATTCATCAGTTAGAGTGGAAACTGACGTATGAGGCCAATCGCGTCTTTGTTTGCAGCTCCTATATGAAAGATGAAGTTGTCCGCATATTCAGCTTGCCTCCGGATAAAGTCACCATTCATCCGAATGGCATTCAGCTCACTCCAACACCCAGCAAGGAAACGGGGAAACGTCCTCGTGATATTACGAAACAGGATAAGGTCATTTTCTATATTGGCAGACTTGTTTATGAAAAGGGCATTCACACGCTCATCCATGCCATGCCTAGCATCCTAGCGCATGTGCCGCAAGCCAAGCTCATCATAGCTGGCTCTGGACCGATGGAACATGAACTTCGCACGTTAGCAGCCCATCTAGGAGATCGTGTCTTATTTACAGGCTTCGTAGATGACAATTACCGTGTCCAGCTCTATCACTATGCCAATGTTTGTGTCATTCCCAGCTTATACGAGCCCTTCGGAATCGTTGCCTTGGAAGCTATGGCCAGTCGACGGCCGCTCGTCCTCTCGGATACAGGCGGTCTGGCCGAAATCATTCGACATGGCGTGGATGGCTATAAAGCTCTGCCAGGACACGTCAATTCGCTGGCATGGCATATTACCGAAATGCTGCTGCATCCCAAATTGGCTGCCAAAATGGCCGAAAGCGCCTACCAGCTGCTTCAGCAAAACTACCAATGGAGCCATATCGCTGCGCATATTCGGGAGGATTACCGCAAACTGATCACCAATCTCTCCGATATTCCGGTTACGACAAAAAGTTGAACAAATTCTTCAACGTAAGGAGGAACCCACTATGAAGGCTGTTATTATGGCTGGAGGCAAAGGTACGCGGCTTCGCCCCCTTACTTGCCATCTTCCCAAACCCATGGTGCCTCTCCTGGGAAGACCATGCATGGCCTATATTATTGAACTGCTTCACAAACACGGCATCCAGGACATTGCCGTCACGATGCAGTATAAACCTGAAGTGATTCGCGACTATTTTGGCGATGGAGAGGCGTTTGGCGTCAATCTCCATTATTTTGAAGAGCTGAGTCCCCTGGGTACAGCCGGAAGCGTCAAGCAGGCGCACGAATTCCTAGACGATACCTTCGTAGTCATTAGCGGCGATGCCCTGACCGATTTCGATTTGGAGCAAGCGCTCGCCTTTCACAAGGAAAAGCAAGCCAAAGCTACGCTGCTGCTGACCCGCGTCCCTCATCCGCTGGAGTACGGCGTGGTCATGACGGATCAGAACGGCYTGATTACCCGCTTCATGGAGAAACCAAGCTGGGGAGAAGTATTTAGCGACACGGTGAATACCGGCATCTACATCATAGAGCCAGAGCTGCTAGAGCGCGTGCCGCTGGGTCAGGAATTTGATTTTAGCCAGCAGCTCTTCCCAGCATTGCTGCAAGAAAACAGAGAGCTCTACGGCTATGTAAGCTCCGGATACTGGATGGACATTGGCAACCTGCAGCAGTATCGGCAAACCCAGTTTGATATGCTAGATGGCAAGGTGCAGCTCCATATCCACGGCACCCAAATCCGGCCTCGCGTGTACATCGCAGATGACGTAGAGACCAGCGACACAGCCCTTGTCGTTGGACCTGCTTTTATCGGCAAAGGGAGCAAGATTGAGGATGGCGTGGAAATCGGAGAATACTGCATTATCGGGGAAAATAACCGGCTTTCCAAGGGCAGCAAGCTAACGCGCAGCGTGCTTTGGGACCATAATCACATAGCCCCCAACAATGAATTAGCCGGCTCGACGCTAACTAGCCGCATTGTTTGTAAAGAGGCCTCGTATCTCGGCGAAGGCTCAGTCGTTGGCAATCATGTCATCATTGGGGAAAAAAGCCGGATTGAACMTAATGTGAAAATATGGCCGCATAAACAAATTCGCGATAAATCCCGCCTTCATACTTCTCATATCTGGGGGGAGCATGCTGCCAAAACGTTATTTAAGACCCGCGGAGTAAGCGGCCTTCCCAATCTCGAAGTAACGCCTGAGATGACCGCCAAATTCGGCACAGCCTATGGTGCAACCCTTGCAGCCGGCAAAACACTTACGGTAAGCTGCGCTCCGCATACCTTCACCCGTTTGCTCAAACGGGCTTTAACGGCAAGTCTGCAA
>NZ_JBFTQB010000016.1:0-19233 GCF_056398785.1 Paenibacillus sp. 01T422
GTTCTTTATGTGCATGCTCCGAAACAAAAAGGAAATGTAAAGGAGGTTCTTTATGTGCATGCTCCGAAACAAAAAGGAAATGTAAAGGAGCAGTTAGTTGCATTAAAGAGGATTCAGTCGTAGAACGGGGAGTGAAATGGAGGCCGCTGCACGGCCTAATCTTTTCACCGATAGAACTTTTAAATAGATGAATAGAAGAATGCGATATACACTGTGACCAAATGTTGGGATATAGTAATCCTATGAAATTAAATCCGATTATACACATTGGTATTAACGGTTAAAAGGAGTGACTACCATGTCCAAGAGACAGTTAAAGCTGGGAGCTAATTTGAACGGAGTCGGAAATAGTATATCCTTCTGGCGGCATCCCGAAGTGCCAACCAATGCGAGTGTCAATTTATCCTTTTATAAAGATCAGGCTCGTAAAGCTGAACAGGGAAAATTCGATCTCTTATTTATCGCAGATGGTTTGTTTATTAATGAAAAGTCCAATCCTCATTTCTTAAACCGCTTTGAACCGCTGACACTGCTGTCAGCCTTAAGCGAAGCAACAACCCATATCGGTCTGGTTGCTACCTTATCTACTTCCTATAGCGAGCCATTCACAGTGGCCAGACAGTTTGCTTCTATCGATCATCTTAGTGGGGGAAGAGCGGGTTGGAATGTCGTCACATCACCCCTCGAAGGTTCGGCGCTGAACTTCGGCAAAGGCGAGCATCCGCATCATTCGCTGCGTTACGAGATTGCTGAGGAACATCTTGAGGTTGTAAAAGGGTTATGGGACTCGTGGGAGGACGATGCGTTTGTCCGAGACAAAGCTAGCGGTGTTTTCTTCGATTCCGCCAAACTTCACACGCTGCACCATAAGGGTAAACACTTTGCCGTTCAAGGGCCGCTGAATGTTGCGCGTTCGAAGCAAGGATACCCCGTCGTATTCCAAGCGGGCTCCTCGGATTCTGGCAAAGATCTTGCCGCCAGATCGGCAGATGCCGTGTATACGGGGCACGAGACGTTCGAGCAAGCTCGTGCTTTTTACCAAGATGTTAAGAGCAGAGCTGCCGCTTACGGCCGTCAGCCTGATGAGATTCTGATTTTCCCGGGCATCGGCCCAATTGTTGGAAGGACCGAAGCGGAAGCAGAGCGCAAATATCAGGAAATTGCTGAGCTTGTCACGATTGAACAGGCATTGAATTATTTGGGACGTTATTTTGAACATTATGACTTCACGCAGCATGCTTTGGATGAGCCGTTTCCGGAACTCGGGGACTTCGGCAGCAACAGCTTCCGCAGTACGACAGACCGCATTAAGCAGGAAGCCGAGAAACAGGGGCTCACGCTTCGTCAGGTTGCACTTCGGGCATCTACGCCGAGAAGCAATTTCATCGGTACGCCGGAGAAGGTGGCTGATCTCATCCAGCAATGGTTCGAAGGAGGCGCAGCGGATGGTTTCAACATTCGGACTGTGGTACCGAACGGACTCGCCGATTTTGTTGATTTGGTTGTACCTGTGTTGCAGGAACGCGGGATTTTCCGTAAGGAGTATGAAAGTGATACGCTGCGAGGCAATCTGGGGTTAGATGTACCCGTGAATCGTTACATTCGGCAGTCTGAAGTGGTGAGGGGGAGCTAGGATGTCGACCGCGATCGATCTATGCGTAAGGGATGCCAGAGCGGATGAATGGGAGAAGGCCGTCGATTTGACTATCGAGGCATACCGCCAGTAATGAGTCGGGCTTTGGTCCCGCATTCTGGGAACAATACATAAGCAATATCAAAGCTCAGTGGAGGCGCACGGAAGATACCTGGCGTCTTGTCGCCGAGCAGGAAGAAAAGCTAGTAGGGGCGGCGCTTCTATACCCGCCTCAAGAGGGTTTGTATGAGAAGCTGAGCGAGACCATTCCCTATCCGGAAATCCGCCTCCTCGGCGTAGATCCTGCTGCAAGAAGCAAAGGCATCGCTACTTCGCTAATTGCAGAATGTGCCCGGCGTGCAGAGCGTGACGGATTTGCCTATCTTGGCTTGCACACCTCGAGCCGAATGCCAGATGCTGTGCGGCTTTATCTCAGGCTGGGATTCGAACGCGAGCCCCGCTATGATTTCTTGGCAGCTGACCAAACGACGGTGGTTGAAGCCTATCGCTTGGCGCTGCAGACCAAACATAAAGAGTAAATAGGAGGATGTATCTATGAAATTGTTGAAATCGACCACTTTTATCCTAACTTCCGCATTGCTGTTCGCAGGTTGTGGAGCCAAAGAAGAGAAGCAAACCTCACCAAAAGGTCATCACGTCTCCGGGAAGCAATGGCGCTGTCTGGCTGCAGGATTACAATAAAAGCAAAGGGAACCCCTTTGAACTGGTCTTCTCCGGAAGCGGAGGAACGAATGATGTGATTAACCAGATTAAAACAGGTCGTGTAGACGCGACAATATCAACGCCGTTCCAAGTAACAGGACGCAATAAGGACGCGGATGCGCAGCAAAAAGTTGTTGGTCCTGTGCTTTACACAYCCAAAATTTACTATGTGCTACGCAAAGATGAAGCGGAGCTGAAAACCAAAATTGATGAGGCGTTACGAGAAATCAAAAAAGACGGAACATTGGGAAGCCTCAGCAAAAAATGGTTAGGAGAAGATTTTACAGTGACACAATAATGGGGAAATCGTTTGATTTCTCACTAATTTGGGTGTACTTGCCTAAGCTGCTGTCTTACTTGCACGTCACGTTGTTCATTGTGCTGGCTTCCGTTGTATGCGGCGTACTGCTTGGCCTCGTCATCGCACTGCCAAGGCTGTACCGGATCCCCCTGCTCAATCGGCTTGTTATTATTTATATTTCGTATACAAGAGGCACGCCCATATTGATCCAGCTATTTCTCGTCTATTACGGCGTACCGGAGCTGCTCAAAGCAGTTGGTATAGACGTGAGCGATGTCCAGCCGTTAGTTTTTGTCATTCTAACTTATGCGCTCCATTTCGCCGCTTATTTCTCTGAAATTTTCCGCGCTTCGGTAAATGCCATAGATCGCGGACAGGCAGAGGCAGGCTATTCGATTGGCATGAGTAGCTACGCCGTGCTGACGCGAATCGTTCTACCTCAGGCGTGGAGAGTGGCGCTACCCAATGTGGCCAATCTCACGATTGGTACACTGAAGGATACCTCTCTTGCCTATACGCTGGGCGTAATGGATCTAGTGGGGCGAGCTGAGATGCTCGGCACGACCTATCATTTCCTTGAAATCTGGATAGCGTTGTCCATGATTTATTATGTCGTAGTCCTTTTAATGGAATACGTGTACCATCGTTTCGAGCGCAGGGTTCAACGCTTTGAGCAAGCAGTCACGGCTTTCGACTAAAAGGAAGGGGGGAGCAGCTATTCACATCGATTTCCAGTTTATGCTTGAAGCCTTCAGAGCCATGCTGAAGGCACTGCCGCTAACGCTCATTCTCTCGATCGTCCCTTTATTCTCGGGTTTCATTGTCGGTGTGCTTATCGCTTTTATTCGCATGTACAGAATCAAATATATTCACCGCTTCGCGCAGTTTTACGTTTCCTTCTTCAGAGGCACACCGCTTCTGCTGCACATTATGCTTGTTTATTTTGCCATTCCGATGATCTTTGATTATCTCGCAGTACGATATGGTTGGAGTGTGCGCTCCAGCGTGATCCCGCTCATGTTGTTCATCTTCATAGCGTTCACGTTGAATATCGGCGCGTACATGTCGGAGACGATCCGCTCGGGTATTTTGTCCGTCTCCAAGGGACAGCTTGAAGCTGGCTATTCGGTTGGCATGACGACCTGGCAGGGGATGAGGCGTATCGTCCTTCCGCAAGCGCTGCATGTAAGTCTGCCGAATTTATTGAGTAAATTCATCGGCTTGCTGCATGGTTCTTCACTTGCTTTTATGATATCGCTGCAAGAGTTGAACGGCACAGCGCACATCGTTGCGATGAGGAATTGGAAATACCTAGAAGCCTATATCGCAGCGGCTGTCATTTACTGGATTTTGACCATTATCGCTGAGAACATCTCCGCTTTGTTGGAAAAACGGTTGAATATATACAATCGCAGCGGTATCGCTTAAGTAAAATCCCGGAACTTCACGGGTGGTGTATTGAAATGTTGAATCGATGTATAGAAGAACTCTATTAGACGAGAGCGTAATGAGGATGATAAGGTTAGATCATGTTAAATTCTTAGTATTTGCATCGGAATTATGTGTTTAAAAATAGTCGCGTAGTGAAAGGAGGCACCTCATGATTCATTTATCCAATATTACCAAATCGTTTGGTCGCAACCAGGTGCTCAAAGGCATCAATCTTACGGTTAACCGAGGGGAAGTCGTTGCCATCCTGGGACCGAGCGGTTCAGGGAAAACGACGCTGCTTCGATGCTTGAATTATTTGGAAAAGCCGAATGACGGCGCGATTATGATTGATAACTTTGGCGTAGATTGCAAGAAAGCAAGCAAAAAGGAGATTCATCAGCTGCGCCAAAAGACGGCGATGGTGTTTCAACAATACAATTTGTTCCGCCACAAGACAGYGCTTGAGAACGTAATGGAAGGATTGCTGATTGTCAAAAAGATTCCCAAAGATGAGGCTCGGAGGGTTAGCGTCGAGCTCCTGCACAAGGTCGGTCTTGGGGAGAAGCTTGATGCTTATCCCTCTCAACTGTCCGGCGGACAGCAGCAGCGAGTTGGCATCTCCAGAGCACTGGCACTAAATCCAGAAGTTATTCTATTCGATGAGCCCACGTCGGCGCTGGATCCTGAACTTGTCGGCGAAGTGCTCGCTGTGATCCGAAAGATCGCCAAAGAGGGCATTACGATGATTATTGTCACGCATGAAATGACCTTCGCGCAGGATGTCGCCAGTCACGTGGTATTTATGGACGAAGGCGCCATCGTCGAGGAAGGGAAGCCGAACGAGTTGTTTAACCGTCCCAAAGAAGAGCGGACCAAGCAGTTCCTGAGCCGCATTCGTCCGGAACTTTCATATTCCATCTAGGAGGCAACCTTTATGACGATTTCAATAAGCATTTTGGATCAAAGTCCGATCTATCCCGGAAGTTCAGCGTCTGAGGCGCTTGCCCAAACTATTCGATTAGCTCAAAAGGCGGAGGAGCTCGGCTATCAACGATTCTGGGTGTCGGAGCATCATGACTCCGAATTTCTCGCCGGATCTTCGCCAGAAGTATTGATCTCACACTTGCTAGCAAAAACAGAGCGTATCCGCATCGGATCAGGCGGTATCATGCTGCAGCACTACAGTCCCTATAAAGTTGCCGAGAATTTCAATGTACTGGCATCCCTTGCTCCGGGAAGAGTCGACTTGGGGGTTGGGAGAGCACCAGGCGGCTTGCCTCGCAGCACACAGGCGCTGCAGCGTGGTGTCACTGAACCTCAGACTCTGACGGAAAAGCTCATAGAGCTTGAGGCGTACGTGAATAACCAAATTCCGGAGAGTCATCCGCTGCACGGCATTAAGGTATCGCCTATAGCAAGCAGCCCTGCTGATATTTACTTGCTTGGAGCAAGTCTCGATAGTGCAGAGCTTGCTGCATCGTTAGGTCTTCCTTATGTCTTTTCTTTATCCATTAATGGGGACCGATCGGCAGCAATTGAAGCTATACACGTGTATAAATCCAATTTTCAGCGAAAGTCCAACCGATCACCACAGGCTATACTTGCCTTGTCGGTCATTGTGGCAGATACGGATCAGGCGGCGCATGCGCTTGCTTTTGAACAGAAGCACTACAAAGTGTATCTGGCCAGCGGCAAAAAAGCGACCGTAGGTACGTTGGAGCAGGCTGAGGAATTCGGCAGGCAGGCGAATGAGCCCTACACAATTGAGGAGAAAACGACGGAAATTACGCGAGGCTCCAAAGAAACAGTTCGTGAACAGTTGGTAGATTTACAGCGGCACACAGGCGTAGATGAGTTCATCGTTACAGCTAAAATCGAGGATTTCGATGAGAGAGTTCGCTCTTATGAAAGACTGGCAGAAGCGTTGAACGATGTAGAAACAGTCGTATAGGACTGCACAGCATTTGAACGATTCATTTTGAGGAGGATAAGCGATGAGTCATCCTGACATTCAACCATATTTGGATACGTATAACCAATTACTTAATGCTGTAGAAGGGTTAAGCCCGGAACAATTAAGTTGGAAAGAAGCCCCTGCTTCATGGAGCGTAACGGAGGTTTTGACCCACTTAGCCGATCATAGTCTTGTTATTTCCTTCCGAATTCGTGACATTTTAGCGGGGACGACGGTTCGATTGCCTGCTTTTAACCAGGATGCATGGGTTAGCGGACAAAAGGCCAATGACGGAGCTGCTGCCGATAATTTGACGATATTTCATCAATTGCTCCGATATAACAGTTTATTATTTCACCGTTTAGACGACGAGGATTGGCATAAGACCGGCATAAATGCTAAAGGTGAGACGGTAAGTATTACGAACATTATTCAGGGCTTTACGAAGCATGTGAATAACCATCTGTCCCAAATCGATCGTATTAAACGCTCTTTGGCCAGTGCAAACCAGCAAGAGGTGAGCTCTTCATGAGCGAAGTATATCGTCTTGCTGAGCCCCGAGATGCCGAGAGGCTTTTGGAGATCATCTACGATGCGTATATCACAATACGCGAATTGAACCTGCAATGGCCAGCAGCGCATGCTGATTTGGCATTAATCGAAGAAAATATCACGAAGAACGCCTGTTACGTCCTGGAAAAGGATGGACAGATTGCCGCCACGTTAACCCTATCCAAGGATGCAATCAATAAGTGGAACAGGGAGTATCCGTTTCTCAAATGGTTCGCGGTCCATCCTGATGCGCAAGGGGGCGGACTCGGCACTAAGCTGCTGACTTGGGTGGAGGAAGCGATCATTCGGGATGAGCTCGGTGTATCGGCTGTCACGCTAGCTACAGCAGAGAAGCATCCATGGCTGCTCGATATGTACGAGCGAAAAGGCTATGAGCGCATCGATGCCATTGACCGGGGGAATGGCGACGGCACGATGTATTTGCTGCGCAAAATCGTGAACCCTCACTTGCATGCGGAGAGAATTCGCAAGCACGGCCAAGGAGACAAGTTATGAAATTCGCCTTATTCAGCTTGGTGATGAATATACGCAATGCGGTAACTGGTGAAACGCTGACAACGCAAGAGAAGTTCCAGAATATTCTCAAGCAGGCGATTTATGCTGAACAGCTTGGTTTTGACGCCTACGGCATCGGGGAAAGACACGGGCCTCCGTTTCTTTCTTCCTCACCGGCTGTGCTTCTGACAGCCATAGCTGCGCATACCTCGCGCATGCGACTGTTGACAACAGTCGCAGTGCTTAGTGTCCTCGATCCCGTTCGCGTTGCTGAAGATTATGCAACGTTGGATCACCTATCGGGAGGCCGCTTGGAGTTAATTATCGGGAAAGGCAATGACCCACGGCATTATCCGTTATTTGGCATCAAAGAAGAAGAGCAATGGGATTCGCTCGCCGAAAGATACGCCCTGCTCAAACGATTATGGAGCGAAGAAAATGTTAGTTGGGAAGGCAAATATCGTCCCCCATTGCGGGAAGTTACCATTTTGCCTAGACCGTTCCAATCGACGATTCCGATCTGGCACGGCAGTGCCTCATCGCCGCTGTCCACGGAGCTTGCTGCCAAATATGGCGAACCGATTTTCTCATCCAATACGTTCCATCCCTTATCTAAGTACAAAGCGTTGATTGATCACTACCGGGAAAGATTGGCTTATTACGGGCATGATCCGAAGCATGCAACCGTTGGAGTGGGAGCAGGTACTTTATATTTGGCTAAAACAACAGAAGAAGCTATTCGGCGTTTTCGTCCGTATTATGAAGCTTTTCATTCCACGGATTCAGCTAAACATAACCAGTCGCCTTTTGCCAGCTTGGAGGATAATTTAGCAAATGGGCCATTGTTAGTAGGCAGTCCTGAGCGTGTTATTGAGAAAATATTGACCTATCAGGCCGCTTACGGTCATCAGGTCATGTCGATAAGTGTGGATGGGTTGACGGAAGCTGAGCAGCGTGAACAGATGGCGTGGTTTGCTTCTGAAGTTGCGCCAGTGCTTCGCCGGGAGATTACAAGTAGCATTTGGTCAGCTTAATCTATTTATTTGACATAGGAGTGTGGGCACAATGAGGAAAGTACGTTATATACCAATCACGCTGCTGCTGGCAGCTGCCATGATGGTCACATCGGCTTGCGCAGGAACTGGCGGCTCAGGCAGTCAATCGGCATCGCCAGCAAGTTCGGTTCATGCTGCAGGGAATGGACAGGCGGCGAGTGGAGGTGAAATTTCATTTGCCCTGGCAACCTCGCCAGATACGCTTGACCCGCACCGCAGCGGTTTAGCTGTTGCCGTCAGAGTATTCCGGACGATCTATGATAATCTGGTCGTGCAGCTGCCGGACAACACGATTAAACCATGGCTGGCAACGGAATGGTCGATTTCGCCGGACGGCAAGAGTTACACTTTTAAGCTGCGCAAAGATGTGAAATTTCAGGACGGGACACCTTTCAATGCAGAAGCCGTGAAATACAGCTATGATCGAATACTTGATCCAGCAACGAAAGCAGCTAATGCTTCTGCTCTGCTTAAACCTTACAAGTCTTCGGAAGTGATTGACGAGTATACCATTAAACTCAACCTAGAGTCGCCATCGGTAGCTTTTCTTGGTAACTTAAGCCAGGCTATGCTCGGCATCGTATCGCCAACAGCAGCCAAGAAATACGGTGATCAATTCGGTAAAAATCCAGTTGGAACCGGGCCTTTCAAATTCGTCAAATGGGATGATAATTCCGAAATCAAAGTGGAGCGCAACCCGGATTATAACTGGGCTCCTGCGCTGGTTGAAAATAAGGGCAAAGCCTATCTGGATGCTATTACGTTCAAAATTATTCCTGAAGAGGCGACACGGCTCGGCAGTGTGCAGAGCGGGCAGGTGACAGCAGCAGAAACCGTTCCACCGCAAAATATCGTAGCGCTGAAAAATGATGCCAAGCTTCAGCTGCTGCAAGTGAACACGAACGGCTTGCCGTACACGCTCTTTTTTAACCAAAGCAGAGCTCCCTGGAATGATGTGAAGGCGCGTCAAGCCGTACAATCCGCTATTGACGTTGATTCCATTGTCAAAACGTTATATCTGGGCACCTATCAGCGTGCTTGGTCGCCTTTGACACCTGCGATTTTCGGTTACGATGCTTCGCTTGAAAATAAGATAAAACCAGATCTCGACAAGGCAAACCGTCTTTTTGATGAATTGGGCTGGGTTAAAGGTACAGACGGCATACGCGAGAAAGACGGCAAAAAGCTAACCCTGCATTATGTAGATGGTTCACCGAATAGAGAGAAGCGCAATGACATTGCCGCCATCATCCAGCAGCAGCTCAAGAAAGTGGGAGTTGCCGTCGAAGTCGAGATAACGAAGGACGTTCAAAGCGTCATTTATACAGCTCAAGCCTATGACCTCTATGGGAACAGCCAAGTGAATTCCGATCCTGTTGCTTTAAATTCGTTCTACCACACAACAGCACCGAATGCCCGTCCTTCGCTTTCTCATTTATCAGATTCAGCTCTTGATAAGCTGCTCGAGCAAGGAGCTGTGGAAGCGGATGAAACGAAGCGTAAGGATATTTATAAGAACGTGCAGCAATATATCATAGACAATGCGGTCATCATCCCAGTTTACATTTTCCCATATACCGTTGCTGCTTCGAAAAGTGTAAGTGGCATCAAATTTGATTCCTTAGGCTATCCACTGTTTAATGACGCGTCTATCCTCAAAAAATAAGGAGGCCGCTCGGATGGTTCATGCAATCGTAGTGCGGTTCATCAGCTCTATAGGTGTTATTATAGGTTCTTCTATTTTGGTATTCTGTGTTCTCTATGTGCTGCCTGGAGATGTTGTCATGAATATGATTGATCCAAGCACGATGAGTCCTGAAGCAATTGCGAATTTACGCCATCAGCTTGGGGTTGACCGGCCGTTTCTGGAGCAGTTTACGACTTATTTCAGCCATGTGCTTGTCTTGGATTTCGGTAAATCACTAGTGAACTCAGAGCCTGTTCTGCCCAAAATTATGACGCATTTCCCAGCGACACTGGCGCTAACAGCTGCAGCTTCGCTGGTCTCCGTTACGGTTGGCCTTGTGCTGGGGGTCTTATCGGCGATCCATCGCAATAAACCGATTGATATCATCGCCAGAATTGTTGGGTTGTTCGGTATTTCTATGCCGACTTTCTGGTCAGGGATTTTGCTTATTCTCATATTTTCCGTGTTTCTCGGGTGGCTGCCTGCGCTCGGCTCGAACGGCTGGCAAACGCTGGTTCTGCCTGCAGTTACCTTGGGTATGCTGGGAGCGGGTTTCATCGTTCGCATGGTTAGAAATGCCATGTTGGAGGTACTTGGCGAAGCCTTCATTACAACGCTTCGCGCCAAGGGCTTGCTTGAGCGTTCGGTGATGTATCGCCATGCGCTGCGCAATGCATTGATTCCTGCGGTTACGATGCTGGGGATTCTGCTTGGCGAGATGCTGGCTGGCACGGTTGTCATTGAGACGGTATTCTCGCGTCAGGGCATCGGTAGAATTATCGCAGATGCCATTATGGCGAAGGATCTACCGGTCGTGCAGGGAGTTATTTTATTCTCCGCTATCATCTATATCCTTGTGAATCTACTCGTCGATATCTCGTATGCCTATATAGATCCCCGAGTCAGACGATTCCAAAATTAAGTTTATGCGTACGAAGTCAGTTTTCTAACGAAAACTTTAAGGAGGATGCCTAGGATGAGGGAAGCTGTCAATGCGAAACCCTTATGGCGGGCCAAACGAACCGGCCTGACCATTCACCGTAAGAACCTGAATCTGAGCCCTTCACGTCTCATTGTATATGCGTCAACGGTTGTTGTTGTATTTCTCATTATTTGCGCTATTGTACCTGGGTGGATTGCACCATATGTGCCGACCGACATGCAAGCGGATCAAATCTTGCTTCCTCCTGGTGGCGTTCACTTGCTAGGGACGGACTATTTTGGCCGAGATGTCTTCAGCCTTATTGTGTTCGGTGCCAGGGAGTCTCTGTTTATCGGGTTCGCCTCTGTTCTTGTTGGAGGGCTTCTGGGAGGGCTCATCGGCGCATACGCGGGTTATTTCGGAGGATGGACGGACCGTGTGCTGATGCGATTCAATGATATCGTCATGACAGTTCCAAGCGTATTGCTGGCGCTCGCGATTGCTGCCGCACTCGGTCCCGGGCTTTGGAATATCGTACTCGCTGTTGCATTAGCCGCAGTTCCTAATTATGCGCGTGTCATGCGTGGGCAAATACTCAGCGTCAAAAATCGCCCGTTCATTACCGCTTCCCGATCCATCGGGGCGACACAGCTTTCTTTGTTCATGAAGCATGTTCTGCCGAATTCTCTTTCTCCACTGCTGGTTATGGCGGCCATAGGCGTTGGAACATCGATTCTGACCGGGTCCGGTCTTAGTTTTCTGGGTCTTGGCGTGCTAAAAGAAATACCTGATTGGGGCGCTTTGCTTTCCCAAGGCAGGGGGTATTTAACCGTAGCTTGGTGGATATGTACGTTTCCGGGCTTGGCGATCACTTTGTTCGTATTATCTATCAATGTCCTCGGCGATGAACTGCGCGATGCGCTTGATCCCAAGAAACGACAATCATAGGGGGAGCAGGGGATGAGTGCATTACTATCTGTAGATCAGCTTCGTGTAGAATTTGCTCTAAATCGCAATGTCATGCAGGCTGTCAGCGATATCAGTTTCTCCATTCAGGCCGGTGAAATCGTTTGTCTAGTCGGCGAGTCAGGAAGCGGAAAGTCTGTTACCTCCAAAGCGATCATGCGCTTAATTGAACATGAGAACGGGTCAATTACCTCGGGGACCATCAAGCTCGGCGATGTCGATGTCACTACGCTGCCACCGCAAGAACTCCGTTCTTTGCGGGGGAAAAGAATTGCCATGGTTTTTCAAGAGCCAATGGCGGCTTTTGATCCTGTATTTACGATTGGCAGCCAAATCACAGAAACAATTAGGCGTCATGATCGCCGTATCACTGCCCGAGAGGCAGAAGAGGAGGCTGCCCGACTTCTTCAGCGGGTAGGCATCCCAGAGCCTAAGCTTCGGCTAAAGCAGTATCCAGGCGAGCTGTCTGGAGGGATGCTGCAGCGAGCTATGATTGCGATGGCTCTAAGCGGCAAACCGGAGCTGCTGATCGCAGATGAGCCGACAACCGCTCTGGACGTGACCATTCAAGCTCAAATTCTGCAGCTCCTGCAAGAGCTGAGGAGTGAGTTCAACATGTCCATCCTGCTGATCACACACGACCTTGGGGTTGCAGCAGAGATGGCAGACCGGGTCATTGTGATGTATGCCGGTCAAATCGTCGAGCAATCGGCAGCGGTGGATATATTTACTCAGCCAAGGCATCCGTATACGCTGGGGCTACTTCGCTCGATTACGACATTAGACAGTGATCGCACTCAGCCCCTCTATGCAATCCCTGGTACGATACCGGGAATGAACAATCTCCCGTCGGGATGCCGTTTTCATCCCCGCTGTGCTTATGCGACAGAGTTGTGCACCCGTGAGGCGCCAGCTCTGGAAGATCGAGGCGGCCATCAATCGGCTTGCTGGTATGCTGATCAGCTGCCGAAACCACGAGATGTTCGGGTACCGGAGCAGACTCATGGAGTTGAAGTTCGAGAGCAACCAGCCCTTGTTGAAACTAACTCGAAGCAGGAGGCTGTACCGCTAATTGAGCTGCGTCATGTTACGAAACATTATCCGCTGAAGAGCTCTTTTCTTTCAAGAGACCGGAAATGGATTCAAGCTGTGGATGATGTATCCTTCACGATTCGAAAAGGCGAGACATTCGGTCTGGTCGGCGAATCGGGCAGCGGCAAGTCGACGCTTGGGCGGATGCTGCTGCATTTGGAGAAGCCGACTTCCGGTACTGTTTTATTTGAAAATCAGGATCTGGGTGCATTGTCTGGCTCCCTATTACGTCAGCAGCGGAAGGATATGCAGATGATCTTCCAAGATCCTCACGGCTCCGTCGACCCCCGCTGGAAGGTTGGAGATATTATCGGCGAACCTTTTGCGGTGCATGGGGGAAGGAAGGGCAGGGAAAAGAGAGAATCTGTAGAGACATTGCTGCGCCTTGTGGGGCTTGATCCGAATGCCTATGATCGTTATCCGCATGAGTTTTCCGGCGGACAACGCCAGCGGATCGGCATAGCGAGGGCGATTGCTCTGGGGCCCAAATTCCTATTGGCTGACGAAGCGGTATCGGCCCTTGATGTATCCGTTCAAGCACAGATTATTAATCTGCTGCAAGAACTGCGTAAGCAGCTTGATCTTACGATGTTGTTTATCGGTCATGGTCTGCATGTTGTCCGTTATGTTTCTGATCGTATCGGCGTCATGTATTTAGGCAAACTGATTGAAATTGCACCCAGCGAGCAGCTATTCCGCCATCCGGCGCATCCTTATACAAGGGCGCTGGTGGCTTCCATCCCAGTTCCTGATCCGCTTCGGCAGCGCTTGTTCAAAGCGATTGAGGGGGAGATTCCGTCACCGGCTAGTCCCCCAACAGGCTGCAGATTCCGTACGAGGTGCCCTGCAGCGACCGCAAGATGTGCTGCGGAAGAGCCGCAATTCCGTGAAGTKGGTCAAGAACATTTTGTGGCGTGTCATGATCMTTTGTTTTAAATATATAAATTCCGATTGACATACTTGGTATTTATCGATAAAGTTAGAATAATTCAATAGCTGTCAACCGGGCAGCCGGAGACCTGTGAAGCCTTGTATCTGCATATTAGTCAGATGAAGGGCTCGGAGGTCTTTTTGTGCTTGGTTTCTGGCTCATCTTATTCTATTTGGATCTGGGGTACCGCGTATGAATATTGAAAATATTGAGGCATTTGTTTATGTGTATCACTATGGCAGTTTTAATAAAGTGGCGGAAGTTTTGTTCCTGTCACAACCATCGGTCACAGCTCGGATTCAAACGCTCGAACGTGAGCTGGACATTCGGCTCTTCGACCGTTTGGGTAAGCAAGTGCAGCTGACAGAGAAGGGCAGACAATTTCTACCTTATGCGCAGCAGTTGCTGCAAGTATATCAGAAGGGGAAGCAGCACATACAGCGGCAGCGGACGGATCCGCAAGAGCTTCGACTGGGCTGCACGGTGTCTGCCTCCAACTACATGCTGCCGGAATTGCTGCCTAAGCTGAAAAATCAATTTCCGGGACTTCAAATCAAATTAACAACAGCGACAACAGACGAAATCATGTCTAAAGTTCTGAACAAAGAGCTCGATATCGGATTCGTCCGTAATATTAGCCATCCCAATTTGCATTCGGTCAAATATTACGAAGATCCTATTCGTTTATACGCTTATGCGGATCATCCACTTGTAGGTCAAAAAGAGGTGTCTCTCGACTTGATTGTCGATCAGCCTTTCGTTTTTTTTGAATGCGGCTCGCTGGATTGGCTGAGAATTCACAGGCTCTTTCAAAGTTTGGATAAACCTCCGGCTATCGAAATTCAAACCGATAATGCAGAAACCGCCAAGAAGCTCGTTTTGAACAAGGCTGGATTATGCTTCCTCCCTGGTCTATGTGTCCATAAGGAAGTGCGTGAGCAACTGTTGTATCCCGTAGATTTAGCTGGGGTAGCAAGCGTAGCTCTGCAGACGAATTTGATCAGTTTGAATGGTGAGAAATCGGAGATCCTGCAGTTTTTTCTAGCGAATCGAACAGGGTAACAAAGGTCACACAGACAGTAGGAGGCATAATGGCAGCAATTAGCACCAACAAGGAAAATAACTTTCAACAAAAACTGGTTGATATCAGGCGCCACCTTCATCAGTATCCGGAATTGTCGCATGAGGAATTTGAGACAACGGCTTTTATCCGAAGAACGCTCGAGGCAGCCGATATCCGAATTGCATCCGAATTCAAGCTGGAAACAGGCTTGATTGCTGAAGTCGGGGGGCTGCACGGGGGGCCAATCCTCGCGCTGCGGGCCGATATCGATGCACTGCCGATTCAAGAAGAGACCGGCTTGAGCTTCGCTTCCAAGCATGGAGGCAGAATGCATGCATGTGGTCATGATTTTCATACTGCCGCTTTAATAGGTGCAGCTTTACTTTTAAAAGAAAGGGAGCACGAGCTGGCAGGCAGTGTTCGTTTGGTGTTCCAACCGGCGGAAGAGAAGGCCGCGGGTGCTCATAAAGTGATTCGAACCGGCGCGCTCGATAAGGTTAGGGCAATTTACGGCATGCACAATAAACCAGACCTGCCAGTAGGTACGATTGGCATTCGTTCAGGAGCACTGATGGCTGCTGCTGACGGTTTCCTCGTAGAGCTGGAAGGTATTGGTTCGCATGCTGCCGTACCTGAAGCGAGTGTAGATCCAGTTCTAGCAGCCGCTCATCTGATTACGGCTCTCCAGTCGATTGTCAGCCGCAATGTAAGCCCGCTGGAGAGTGCGGTTGTTAGTATAACGCGCTTGCACACAGGGACCGCCTGGAACATCATACCGGAGAAAGCCGTTCTGGATGGCACGGTACGGACGTTTGACGCCGAAGTACGCACCCGGGTTAAGCAGCGCTTCGGTGACATTGTGACCGGCATCGCTTCTGCTTTCGGGGCCAAAGCATCCTTTCGCTGGCTGCAGGGGCCGCCGCCCGTGCACAACGATGCGGCGCTTGCTGAAGCGGCGGCCAAGGTGGCTGAGCGGCTTGGCCTTGAGGTCGTGGCGCCGAAGCCTTCCCCGGCGGGTGAGGATTTTGCATTCTATCAGCAGCAAATACCGGGATTTTTTGCCTTTATAGGAACATCAGGACCGCAGGAATGGCATCATCCTGCTTTTGATATCGATGAACGTGCGTTATCTGTCTCTGCCCAATTTTTTGCCGAGTTGGCGGTTGATGAGCTGAAACGGTTCGCTGCGGAGCGGTAGGCTTTGGAGGAGGTCAGGCATGAGAAATTCGTTTGAAGTGATCGTTATCGGAGCCGGATCCATGGGCATGAGCGCAGGTTATTATTTGGCTAAGCGGGGAATTCGCACCTTGATGATCGATTCGTACGATCCCCCGCACGAAAACGGAAGCCATCATGGAGAGCCGCGGTTAATCCGCCATGCTTACAGCGGTGGGAAGCCCTATATCAACCTGGCGCTTAAGGCCGACCGCTTATGGAGGGAACTTGAAGTGGTCAGCGGGCAAAAGCTGCTCGTTCGCTCCGGCGTACTCAATATGGCCGATCGTTCTGTGGGCAAATTCATAACCAGGTTGCCTGGTTGCAAAGAGGCAGGCGTTCAGGTGGAAATGCTGGATGCCGCAGAGGTTCACAGGCGCTGGGCAGGGATCACATTGCCTGAGTCTTATGAAGCCATGTATGAACCGAATGCCGGATATTTAAACAGCGAGCAGTGTATCGCGGCTTACCGCAAGTTGGCTTTGGCCGAAGGTGCCATGCTGCTGCCCTATAATCCGGTTCAGCATATTCAGGTGGACGGATCAGGTGTCCGCGTACGTACACGCGCAGGGGAATTTTCTGCGGATCAATTGATTATAACCGCCGGAGCCTGGTTCAAGAGTTTAGAGCCTTTCGTCACGCTGCCGATTCGAGCTGTTCGCAAAACAGTGGGTTGGTTTCGGTCTAAACCCGATCTTTATGATGCGGGCATTTTTCCGGGATTTACACTCGAAACGAAAGAGGGAGGGTATTACGGCTTTCCGAGTATTAACGGCGCTGGTATTAAAATCGGCCGCCATGACGGGGGATTGCCTTGGGCTCCGGGGGAGCAGGCAGCGCCATTCGGTCATCTTGAAGAGGACGAAGGTGACTTGCGACGTGCGTTATCTGCTTTCCTACCTCAGTCAGCAGGCGAGTTGCTGCAAGGTCTAGTATGCAAATACGAGCTAACTCCTGATGAGCATTTCATCATTGATCGGCATCCGCTTTATATGAATGTTTTGTTGGCTGGCGGGTTCTCAGGGCATGGATTCAAATTTGCAAGTGCCGTCGGTTCGCTGCTCGCCGATCTTATTCAACAAGTGTCAACTAATGCGGAACTGAGTACCTTTTCACTGTCACGTTTTAATCACATAAAGTCCTAGGAGGAAAGAGATATGAGCAAGAAAAAAATGAAATTAGGTGCAATCCTTCATGGTGTTGGAGGAAATATATCTGGCTGGAGACACCCTGATGCCATTACAGACGCAAGTGTGAATTTTGAGCTGTATAAGAAATGGACGCAGAAGGCCGAAGAAGGCAAGTTTGACTTCGTTTTTATTGCGGACGGTCTGTATATTACCGAGAAATCCATTCCTCATTTTCTAAATCGGTTTGAACCTATCACCATTCTGAGCGCTTTGGCCGGGATTAGCTCCAAAATCGGTCTAGTCGGGACATTGTCCACGTCCTATAGTGAACCTTTTACGGTTGCCCGGCAATTCGGTTCGTTGGATTTGATTAGCGGAGGCAGAGCAGGCTGGAATGTTGTGACGTCACCGTTAGAAGGGTCTGCGCTCAACTATGGCAAGAAGGAAGACCAACATCCAGCCCACGCTGAGCGTTATCGGATAGCGAACGAATATTTGGAAGTCACAACGGGACTCTGGGATTCCTGGGAAGACGATGCTTTTGTGCGTGACAAAGAAAAAGGCGTATTCTTCGATCCATTGAAGCTTCATACCCTAAATCATAAAGGTGCGTTTTTTTCTGTCAAAGGTCCACTTAATGTGGCCCGTTCCAAGCAAGGGCAGCCTGTTATTTTCCAGGCAGGTGCGTCCGAGGACGGGAAGAATTTCGCTGCCAAGGTGGCGAATGCCATTTTCACTGGACAGGAGACTTTAGAGGATGCCCAGCATTATTATGCAGACGTAAAAGGACGTGCAAAAGCGTTGGGACGCAATCCCGATGAAATCGTCATCCTCCCGGGCATAGGGCCAATCGTTGGTCGGACCCAGGAAGAAGCGGAACGTAAATATGAGGAAATCGCCAATCTCACGTCGATCGACAAAGCACTTGAATTCCTCGGGCGCTTCTATGAGCATCACGACTTCTCGCAATATCCGCTGGATGAGCCATTCCCGGAGCTGGGTGATCTTGGCCGCAATAGCTTCCAGAGCGCTACGGACAAGATGAAAGCATGGGCAAAAGCTGAGGGATTAACGCTCCGCCAAGTAGCCCTCCAAGTGGCCACACCTAAGCCAACATTCCTGGGAACGCCGGAAGTTATCGCTGATAAATTGCAAGAATGGTTTGAGGGAAGCGGAGCAGATGGGTTCATTGTTGGCAGCGCCACGCCACAAGGTCTTGAGGACTTCGTTGAACTTGTAGTGCCGATTCTGCAGGAACGCGGTCTGTTCCGGGAAGAATATGAAGCAGATACGCTTAGAGGAAATCTCGGGTTGCCAATACCAGAAAACCGTTATACGAAACAGAAACAGAAACAGAAACAGACAGTTGTGCAAGGCTAAATGCGGAATAACAGGTCTTAATAAGTCGGGCTAATTTCATATATAAAATTGAAACATGAGATCCGCAGTCTGTCGCTGTGGGTCTCTATTTTTTTAATAATTATTTTGTCGGCTAGATGACTGTTTTATCCTTTTCTTATTCATTATAATACCTATAGGTTAAGTAAGAATTAACTCATTTTCTTAAATTGGGGTGACGCTAGTATGTCAGAAAAACAGGCTTCTTCTCCACCGGACCCAATGAAGGAAAAAGGCACTCATGAGCAGCTTTTATTAGCAGAGTTATTTGAAGAATACGGGGTTTTACAGCACTATAAGAAAAATGAATTTATCTTCAGAGAAGATGAGGAAAGCAAGCATATTTATTTTCTCAAGTCTGGGCTTGTTAAAATCTCGCAATCGGCGGAGGAAGGTCACGGTATTACCTTGTTTTTACGCAGTACGGGTGAAATATTCGGTGCGGCTGAGGTACTGACCGGCCAACATAGACAAAGATTCGCACGATGTATCCTGAACAGCGAAGTGTTGCTCGTACCTGCGGACCATTTTAAAAAATTGGTACTAAGTCGTCCAGATGCCCTGTATGCACTAACTGTTTCCAACGCGAGGCGTTTGCTATCTACCCAGAGGTATGTCGAAACGCTTATCTCCCGACCCGTCGCTTGGAGGCTCGCTTATTTTC